>JBDSYO010000183.1:0-9139 GCA_039925625.1 Lapillicoccus sp.
CGTCGCCGATGACTCCCCTGGATTCGTCGGCCCGCGCGATCACCTTGATCGCGCGGCCAGCGCCTTGTAGGTCACGACGTACACCTGGGCCGGAGCGCTCATCAGGACCCCGGCTTTGGAGGATGTCGATCGCCTCGTGCATCTGGCGCCCGTGCGAGCTGGCGGCCCCCGCCGCCGGAGGTCAGCGCGGGCCCGGATCAATGGAAGGACAGCATCGACCAGAAGAGGTCACCGTCCCATTCTTCACGGGCCAGCCGCGTTGGTTGGCTCCTGCCGAACGGCGCCCGCCCCTACAGGGCCGTGTCGGAGATGGCCAACCTCAACAGGGTGAGCGCCGCCACTGACAAGACGGCGAGGGCTGCCGCGAACCGTGGCGTCCCGCGCCCCAGCAGGCAGCGATCGCATGAACACGCGCTTCGCGAGAACAAAGCGCGGATAGTCACTCAATACTCACTCACCGCCGCGGACGAGCCCTCACCCGTTTCGGGCAAAAAGGGCTGCTGACCTGCGGTTTTGTCGGTCGGGGTGACAGGATTTGAACCTGCGGCCTCTTCGTCCCGAACGAAGCGCGCTACCAAGCTGCGCCACACCCCGTGGCCTACCGATCGCCACCCCGACCGGTGAACCGGTGCCAGGCAGCGAGAAGTGAGAATAGCCGAGCGGAGGGTGGACCTCCCAATCGGCCCTGCTCGCGGGACCGCCGGACGTCAGCTCGCGGCCGGGACCAGCGTCAGCAGCGTCGCCTCGGGCCGGCACGCGAAGCGTACGGGCGCATACGGCGAGGTGCCCAGCCCGGCCGAGACCTCGAGCCACGCGGCGTCGTCGGGTGCGGCCGCGGCGCTGGAGACCCGGCCCGCTCCGGGCCACCACCGGGACAGGCCCTTGACCCGGCCGGTGTCGAGGTCGCAGTTGGTGACGATGGCGCCGAACCCCGGCAGGCAGAGCTGGCCGCCGTGGGTGTGCCCCGCGATGAGCAGGCCGGCCCCGTCGCGCGACATCGCGTCGAGGACGCGCTGGTAGGGCGCGTGCGTGACGCCGATGGTCAGGGCCGCCGTCGGGTCGGCAGGCCCCTCGACCAGGGCGTAGCGGTCGTAGTCCAGGTGAGGGTCGTCCACCCCCAGGAACTCGAACGGCGAACCGTCGATGTCGAGCGTTGCGCGGGTGTTGGTCAGGTCGGTCCACCCGAGGTCGAGCAGTCCCTTGACGAGGTCCTCGGTGGGCAGCCGCACGGCCCTCCCGGCGAGTGACGGGAGACGCGTCGTCAGGTAGTGCGCGGGGTTCTTGGGCTTGGGCGCGAAGTAGTCGTTCGAGCCCATGACGAAGACCCCGGGCACGCCGGTGAACGCGCGGAACGCCTCGAGGGCAACGGGGATCGAGTCGGGGTGCGAGATGTTGTCACCGGTGTCGACCACGAGGTCGGGGCGCAGTCCGGCCAGGTCGGCCACCCACGCCGCCTTCCGCCGCTGACCCGGCATCAGGTGCAGGTCGCTCACGTGCAGTACGCGTACAGGGCGGTGACCGGGCGGCAGCACCGGCACCGTGAACCGGCGCAGGACGTAGGCGTTGCGCTCGACCAGCGAGGCGTACCCGAGCCCGAGCGCACCTGCGGCGCCGAGGCCGGTGGCGGCGCGGGCGACCGGGTGCATACAGAAATCCTGCCATGGCCGCAAAGACCCACCTGACACACTCGGCCCATGACCGAGCGCCTCAAGGACACCCTCCGCAGCGACCTCACCGCCGCGATCCGCGGCCGCGACCAGGTCGGCGCGGCCACCCTGCGCATGGTCCTGACCGCTCTCAGCAACGAGGAGGTCTCGGGGACCCAGGCCCGCGAGCTCAGCGACGACGAGGTGCTGCGGGTCGTGGCCAAGGAGGCCAAGAAGCGGCGTGAGGCCTCGGAGGCCTTCACCGCGGCCCAGCGGCCCGAGCTCGCGGCCAAGGAGGACGCCGAGCTTGCGGTGCTCGAGGGCTACCTACCGGAGCAGCTCGGCGACGCGGCGCTGCAGGAGCTGGTGGCGCAGGCCGTGGAGCAGACCGGGGCGTCGGGTATGCCGCAGCTGGGCCTGGTCATGAAGGCCGTCCAGCCGCTCGTGGCCGGGCGGGCCGAGGGTGGCCGGGTGGCCGCCGCCGTCAGGGCGGCGCTGGGGCGCTAACCGCCGTTGCCGTTGCCGTTCCCGTTGTTGCCGTTCCCGTTGCCGTTGCCCGGGTCGGCGGGAGCCGCCGGCTGCGGCTGCGGCTGAGGTTGCGGGGCAGGAGCAGGGCCGGCGGAGATGTAGAGGGTGACGTCGCCGCCGCGGTTGACCTGACCCTGGGGGTTGACGTAGGCGACGAGCCCCGGCCGGTAGTTGGAGTAGACCCGACGGCCGACGATGACGTTGAAGCCCTGCGCCTGCAGGTAGCTCGTCGCCGCGTCGATGGTCTGTCCGGCGACGCCGCCGAGGTCGACCTTGTCGCCGTTGAGGATCTTGTCGCTCGGGGCCGGGAAGTCGGCGTCCGGCTGTCCGGCGAGGGCCCGGTCCATGATCGCCTTCCAGGTCGGCGCAGCAATGCTGGCGCCGAAGACGACCCTGTAGGGACCGCCGGGCAGGTCGATGTTGTCGAGCTGGGTGCTGTTGTCGAGCGGCGTCCCGACCCAGACGGCGGTGGTGAGCTGCGGGGTGTAGCCGACGAACCACGTCTCGTTGTTGCCGTCCGACGTCCCGGTCTTGCCGGCCGCGGGCCGCCCGGCGGCGAGGGCACTCTGGGAGCCGGTGCCGTTGGCCGCCTTGTTCAGGACGTTGCTCATGATGCTGGCCACGCCGTGCGCGACGTCTGCATCGACGACCTGGGTGCAGTTCGAGGTGCCGGGTGCCGCGAAGGGGAGGGGCTTGTTGTCGGCGCCGAGGATGCCCTGGATCGGCATCGGGGTGCAGTGGATGCCGTCGTGGGCGAGGGAGCCGTAGGCGCTGGCGACGGTCATGGGGGAGACCTCCTGCGCGCCCAGGATGATGGCCGGCGGGTAGGGCTCGATCGGCTCGCCGTTGGCTCGGTGCAGGCCCATCTTGTTCTCGGTGTCGCGCACGTTGCAGGCGCCCACCTGCGAGACGAGGGCGACGAAGGCCGTGTTGATGGAGCGGGCCGTGGCCTGGGTCAGGGTCATCGGGCCGGCGCTCACCGACTCGTCGTTGCGCACCGTCCAGGGCTTGGTCCCCAGGCCGCAGGCGCCGGGGAACTCGGCCTTGGTGTAGCTCGCGGGTGACGACGGGCTCGCCGCCTTGGCGTTGACCGTGCTGTTGATCGGCATCCCCTGCTGGAGGGCGGTGACCAGTGCGAACGCCTTCTCGGTCGAGCCGAACTGGAAGCCGCCGGAGCCGCCGTACTTGGTGTCGACAGCCCAGTTGACGACCGTCTGACCGAACGTCTTGGAGTTGAGCACGTAGTCGGTGTTCTGGGCGATCGCCCGCACGGCACCGTTGCTCGGGTCGATGGTCACCGCGGCGCTGCCGATGTTGTAGGAGTTGCCCTTCGGCACGCGGGCGAGAATCTCCTCGCGCGCCGCTTTGGTGATGTCGGGGTCGATCGTCGTCTGGATGGTCAGGCCGCCGCCGAAGATCTTGGCGCGGCGCTCGTCGACCGTCTTGCCCAGGGCCTGGTCGAGTGACGGGTCGCTCTCCAGCCACTTGATGACGTAGTCGCAGAAGTACGCGTAGTCGTTGCCGGCGGCCTGGCAGGCGGTGGGGGCGGAGGTGACGTTCTTCGGGTCGAAGCCGACTGCCTTGGCGTCGGTCGACTCCTTGGCCGTGATCAGGCCGAGCTCCTGCATCCGGTCGAGCACGACGTTGCGGCGGGCGATGGCGCGGTCGGGGTAGTGCACCGGGTCGGAGGTGCCGGGGTTCTGCGCCAGGCCGGCGATCATGGCCGCCTCGGGGAGGCTGAGGTCCTTGGCGCTCTTGTTGAAGTAGTGCTTCGAAGCCGCCTCGACGCCGTACGCCTGGTCGCCGTAGTAGACGATGTTGAGGTAGCCCTGGAGGATCTGGTCCTTGGTCTGTTCCTTCTCCAGCTGGATGGAGTACTTCAGCTCCTGCAGCTTGCGGGTGACGCCCGCGAGGCCCTTCTGGGTGATCGCGGCCTGCGCGGCCTCGGTGTCCTTGGCCTTGAGCGCGGTGTCGAGGAGGGTGAGCTTGACGTACTGCTGCGTCAGCGTGGACCCGCCGGAGGTGTTGACCGAGCCGGACGCGTTGGAGACGAGAGCACGGACCACGCCTCGGACGTCGACTCCGCCGTGCTCGTAGAACCGGCTGTCCTCGATGGCCACCTGGGCCTTCTGCATGACGGGGGCGACCTGGTCGAGCGGGACGATGATGCGGTTCTCGTCGTGGGGCGTCGCGAGCACGTTGCCCTTGGCGTCGAGGATCTTCGACTGCTGCGACAGCGTGGCGGCCGTGAACTCGCTCGGCAGCGCGTCGAACATGTCGACCCCGGTGCGCGTCACGGCTCCAGCCGCTCCGACGCTGGGCATGACCAGGCCGGCGCCGAGCAGGCCCATGACGACGGCGGCACCGACGAACGCACCCAGCAGGGGGATGATGCTCGCGATGTTGGTCGTGCGGCCGGCCTTCATACACCAAGGCTAACCCGCGACGCCGCAGGTCCCGGGCAACGGCGAGCGTCCGAGACGCCTTCGAGACCGCTCCGAGATGCCTGGGCAGGGGGTGGATGCCGCGCTCAGGCGTACGCGTGGGGGCGAAACCGGGCCGACTAGTCCTTCTGGACTAGTCCTTCCGACCATGACAAACCATCCGCGCGGGCGATAGTGCCAGAAACCTCCGGTTCATACCGTCAGAGGGGACACATCCGTCGGACGTATCAGGAACGAACGGTTGGCAGTCCTCAGGGTCATCTGCAGGGGAATCCGGAAGCGGGTAGGGACGTGACGATCATCATCGAGAGGCCAGGCCACGGCGACCAGCCTGGGCTCGGGGGCCTCCGGAGCGACTGGGCCGGCCAGGGGCGCTGCGCCAGCAGCGACCCCGACGCGCTGTTCGTCCGTGGGGCCGCTCAGCAGGGGGCCAAGGTCGTCTGCCAGAAGTGCCCGGTCATCGCCGAGTGCCTCGCTGACGCGCTGGACAACCGCACGGAGTTCGGGGTGTGGGGCGGGATGACCGAGCGTGAGCGCCGGGCGATGCTGCGCCGCCACCCGCACGTCACCTCGTGGTGGCAGCTGTTCCAGACCGCCCGGCTCGACCAGGTGTCCTGAGCCCGAGCGCCGCTGACCCGCGCTAACCCGCCGCCAAGGCGTCGCCCACGCGGCGCAGACCGTCGATGTCGTGCACGTCCTCGGCGAGCGCCGGGACCTCGGCGACCGGCGTACCGGGGTGTCCGACGACGAACCGGCGCGCTAGCCGTCGCTGCCGCTCGGCCAACGAGGCGAGGTCGGCGTGGAGGGTCAGCAGGCCGGCGGTGAGGCGGTCGCCCGCTGCGGCCCGCTCCTCGGCCGCCGCCCGCGCCCGCGAGGCGGTCAGTCCGGCGACGGGGACGGGCGTGACCCGGTTGAGCACGAGACCGCTCAGCGGCATCCGCTCGTCCTCCAGCCGCGCGATGAAGTACGACGCCTCGCGCAGCGCGTCCCGCTCGGGGGCGGCGACGACGAGGAAGGCGGTGGAGCGCCGGCTGAGCAGGGCGTAGGTCACGTCGGCCCGCTCGCGGAACCCGCCGAACATCGTGTCGAGCGCGGTGATGAAGGTCTGTACGTCGCGCAGCATGTCGCCGCCGAGCACCCGCGAGAGCGTCGAGGACACGATGCCGAGGCCGACGTTGAACACCTTCAGGGAGGCCCGGCCGCCGACCTTCGCGGGGGCCGAGATGAGCCGGATGAAGCGCCCGTCGAGGAACGAGCCGAGCCGCTTCGGGGCGTCGAGGAAGTCCAGCGCCGACCGGGACGGCGGGGTGTCGACGACGATGAGGTCCCACCGCGGGCGGGTGCCCCCGTCGGTGCGCACCTCCTGGTGCAGCTGTCCGAGCTTCTCCATCGCCATGTACTCCTGCGTGCCCGCGAAGGAGCTCGACACCGCCTGGTAGAAGGGGTTGGCGAGGATCTGCTCCGCCTTCTCGGGCGTGGAGTGGGCGACGACGACCTCGTCGAACGTCCGCTTCATGTCGAGCATCATCGCGTCGAGCGAGCCGCCGGCCGCCGTGTCGACGCCGGTGACGGGTCGGGGGGTGTTGTCGAGCTCGGTGAGCCCCATCGACTGCGCGAGCCGGCGGGCCGGGTCGATGGTGAGGACGACGACCCGGCGGCCCTGCTCGGCCGCCCGCAGCGCCAGGGACGCCGCCGTCGTCGTCTTGCCCACCCCGCCCGAGCCGCAGCACACGATGATGTCGGTGGCGCGGTCGGCGAGCAGCGCGTCGATGTCGAGCACCGCTGCTCGGGGGCCGGAAGCCCGCTGTCGCGGCGTCATCGCAGCCCCTCCCAGCCGGTCATGAGGTCGGCGAACTCGCGCACCGTGGAGGCGTCCACGCCGTCGGCACTCACGGGGAGGCTCTGCAGCGGCAGGCCGAGCTGCTCCAGACGCGTACGCTGCTCGGCCTCCTGAGCCAGGCGGAGCGCGTGGTCGTGCGCCTCCTCGAGCAGGCCGCTGACGACCACGTCGCCGGCCGGCAGACCGGCGGCCAGCAGGCCCTCGCGGACCGCGTCCCGCTTGAGCGTCCCCTTGGCGGCCGCGGTCAGCGGCCGCACCGGCAGGACCGGCTCCCGGACCTGGTTGACGACGACGAGGCCCATGCGCAGCCGCGCCGCGCGGAGGTCGGCGACGGCGTCGACCGTCTCCTGCACCGGCATCTCCTCGAGCAGCGTGACGACGTGCACCGCCGTCTGCTCCGACGTGAGCATCTCGGTGATCGACTCCGACTGCGAGTGGATGGGCCCCACCTTGGCGAGGTCGGCCACCTGCTCGTTGACGGAGAGGAAGCGCACCACCCGGCCGGTCGGGGGAGCGTCGAGGACGATGGCGTCGAACGCCGGGCGTGCGTCGTGGCGGGAGTGGTGCCCGGCCGCCCGACGGCGGTTCGCCTCGTAGACCTTGCCGATGAGCAGCACATCGCGCACACCCGGGGCGATGGTCGTGGCGAAGTCCACGGCCCCGAAGCGCTCGAGGATCCCCACCGCGCGGCCGAGCTTGTAGAAGAGCTGGAGGTACTCGGTCAGGGCGTTCTTGGCGTCGACCGAGAGGCCGATGACCTCGCCGCCCCCGGGGGCACCCGAGACCCGGGTCTCCGCGGGCGAGAGCGGGGGGACGTCGAAGGTCTGGCTGATGCCCTGCCGGCCCTCGACCTCGACGAGCAGGACGCGCCGCCCACCCTCCGCCAGCGACAGGGCCAGGGCGGCGGCCACCGTGGTCTTGCCCGTGCCGCCCTTGCCGGTGACGATGTGCAGCCGCGGTGCGGGCGTCCGAGCGACCATGCTCACGACCCTAACCGGGGCTCCGACGCGGTACGGAACGCCGTCGTCCCGGATGCCGCCGACGGCCGCCGGTATCAGCGGGGGTCGGGTCGGGCTCCCTTCTGCCATCGGCCGTTCCGGCCGACCGAGGTCCTGCGAGGAGGAAGCCGGTATGACCGACATCACGAGCCGTCAGCGGCAGCAGACCCCGCACCGACCCCTCGTGCCGGCCGGAGACCTGCGTCTGGTGGGCTGTCCCGAGTGCGGGGCACCGGCCGAGGTCGAGTGGACCGACGAGGTGGGAAGCACGAGTGGCCGCCTGGAGCTGGTCAAGATCCGCTGCCTCGAGCGGCACTGGTTCCTCATGCCTAGCGAGGGCCTGGCCGCTCGCTGAAGGGGTGCGTCAGGCGCGGGTCAGGGCCGCCACCGCCGCCGTCACCACGTCGAACGCGGGGGTGCCGGGAGAGATGACGGCGAAGTGGTCGGCCCCGGCCACCCGGCGCAGGTCCACGGCCGCGTGCTGCCCGCCTGCCGCCATGGCGCGCAGGTAGCGGTCGGAGACGGCGATGGGGACGGTGTCGTCGGCGTCACCGTGCACGAGCACCAGGGGGACGTCCGGCGGGTTGCGGGCCGGGTCGGCCGCGCGCCACGCCTCGTCGTCCGCGCGGCCCATGAACGCCTCGGCCGCGCCGTCGCCGAGCGCCTCGTCGCGCACCATGGCCAGGTCCACACAGCCCGCCAGCGCGACGACGCCCGCCAGCCCGTGGGCCTGCGGCCGAGCAGCCGCGAGCGCCACGAGGTGCCCGCCGGCCGAGTGGCCCACGAGGACGCAGCGGTCCGGCAGGGTGGGGTCCGCCCGCACGGCGTCGACGGCGGCGGAGACGTCCTGGAACGTGCCCGGCCACCCGCCCCCGGGCATACCGGTCCGTCGGTACTCGACGACCGCGACGTGGTGTCCCGCGTCGGCGAACGCCTGGGCCTGGGAGGCGGCGTGCTCGCGGTCCCACTCCGCCCGCCAGAACCCCCCGTGCACGACGACCACGGTCGTGCCTGAGGGCGCGGCGGTGGGCAGCCGCACGTCGTAGACCTGCGCCGGGTCGATGCCGTAGGCCGTGGTGCGCTCGGGCGGGGGAGTGTCGGGCATGAGCCCAACCGTAGGCGGGGCTAGCGTGCGCCCATGGGCGTGACCTGGCTGACGGCGTTCCTCGATACCCCGGCGGAGAACGCGGAGGCCTCGGAGCAGTTCTGGGCCGCCGTGACGGGGTGGCCGCTGTCGGACCGGCGGGGGAGTGACGGCGAGTTCGCCACGCTCCAACCCCATGACGGCGACGCGGTGCTCAAGGCGCAGGTCGTCGGCGAGCCTCCGCCCGGTCTCCTGCACCTCGACGTGCACGTCGACGACGTGGCCGGGGAGTCGGCCCGGGCCCTGGGCCTGGGGGCGGAGCCGCTCTCCGACGCGAGCGGCGGCTACGTCGTGCACCGGTCGCCCGGTGGCATCACGTTCTGCCTCGTACCGCACGAGGCGAGGCGCCGGCCGGGGCCGGTGTCGTGGCCGGCGGGGCACAGCCTCGTCGACCAGGTATGCCTGGACCTGCCGGGTGACGCCTACGAGCGCGAGGCGCAGTTCTGGGCCGACCTGCTGGGCTGGCCCCGCACGGTGGGGGCGGTCCCGCCGTTCGAGCGGCTGCTGCCTCCCGACGGCCAGGGGATGCACGTCCTGGT
>JBDSYO010000184.1:0-3458 GCA_039925625.1 Lapillicoccus sp.
CGGATCAGCGGGGCAGGTGGGTGCGCAGCGACATGCGGGGGCCCCGCCGCGGGTGGTGCAGCCCGGAGAGCTCAAGGAGCCGCTGCACCCGGTAGCGGTGCCCGGCGTACGGCTCGAGCAGCTCGGCCAGCACGTCGTCGCCGTGCTCCTCCCCCAGTAGCGCCCACGTGATGCTGCGGGCCACGTGGTAGTCGCCGAAGCTGACCGAGTCGGGGTCGCCCAGCGCCCGCTGCGCCACCTCGGCGGCGGTCCAGACCCCGACCCCGGGCAGCGACCGCATCCGGGCGTGGGCCGCCCGGAGGGGCAGGTCGGCGCTCTGGTCGAGACGACCGGCGACCCGGACCGCGCCAACGAGCGTGCTGGACCGCGCGTGGTCGACCGACGCCTTGAGGAACTCCCACGACGGGATCCGCGCCCACACCGCCGGGGCAGGGGGCACGCGCAGGCCCACCGCGGCATACGGTCCGGGAGCGGGCTCGCCGAACCGGCGTACGAGCTGGCGGTAGCCGGCGAACGCCTCCGTGCCCGTGACCTTCTGCTCGATGACGGCCGGGACCATCGCCTCGACCACCAGCCGTGACCGCGGCACCCGCCAGCCGGGGAACCGCCGCACGGCCAGGGCCACCGGGTCGTGGTGGGCCACGAACCCGGCGGCGTCGTCGCCCTCCCCCAGCAGCTCGGGTATGCCGTCGAGCGCCCACTCCGCGCCCGGTCCCCAGGCCCGCCCCACGACCTCCGCGTCGCCCGGCCGGGCCGCCACCTCGAGCGTGGCCGGGCCGGCCGGCGTGCGGATCCCGCGAGCGACCCCCCCGTCGGGACGCCGCAGGTAGGTCAGGTCGCCGCCGCCGCGGCGGAAGGGCGAGAGGATCGCCCCGATCGATACGGGCCGGGCCGAGCGCCACACCCGCGACCGCTGCGTCCAGGCGGACGCTGGCTCGGGCAGGCTCACCCGGCCAGTCTCACCTACGGCACCGACGGCCGGTGGTCGGGCCGGAACCTACACTGGACCGCGGCCGTTCCTCCGGAACACCGCCCCGCACCCCGACGCCCGCTCACCGCGCGCCGCCCGAGAAGGACACCGTGGCCAGGAAACCCCCGACCAGCTCGACCGCGAAGACCCCTCAGCCGTCCGGGAACGCGACCTCCGCCCGGTCGCAGCGCCCCGACCCGGCCGCCCGCAAGGCGCGCATCGCGCAGGTGCAGAAGGCGCAGAAGAGCCGCGAACGGCGCACGGTGCTCATGATCATCGGCGCCTGCGGGGCCCTGGTCGTGCTGCTGGGCGGCGTCATCACCTACGGCATCCTCGACGCCCGGAAGAACCAGCCAGATGCCCTCATCGGCGCCGTCGGCGTGCCCATGGCGTCGGCGTCGTGCGACCCGGTTACCACCGACCCGGCCACGGGCAACTCCGACCACCAGGGCCAGGGCACCAACCAGCCGACGATCACGAAGATCGCCTACTCGACCGTCCCCCCCACGAGCGGGCCCCACTTCGTGCAGCCGGTGCTCGACGGGCGGCAGTTCTACTCCACGAGCGACAGCCCGCCCGTCGAGACCCTCGTGCACAACCTCGAGCACGGTTACACAGTCCTCTGGTACGCCCCCAGCGTCGCCACCTCGGCCGCCGACCAGCTCAAGGAGATCGCGGGGCTGGCCAACAAGCTGGCGCCCTCGCAGGCCAAGTTCATCGTCGCGCCGCTCCCCGCGGCCTACGGCACGCTGCCGGACGGCAAGAGCTTCGCGCTGAGCCACTGGTCGGCCACGACCGATGCCAGCTCTGGCGCGGTCAAGGCCCAGGCCGGGCATCGGATGATCTGTGGTCAGCTGTCCGGCGAGGCCGTGCAGAGCTTCGTCACGTCCTACCCCCGCACCGACAGCCCGGAGCCGCAGGGCGCCTGACCGGTCAGCGGTCGTCGCCCGGCAAGGGCACGACCGCCCCGGCGTCCGGTTCGGCCTCGAGCTCGGCGCGGGAGGCGACGAGGTGGTGCCGGCGCGCATACCCCCAGCCGGCGGCGGCCGCGGCGACGTCGACCAGCGTGACGACGAAGCGAGAGAGGATGGCGACCGCCGTGGCGGCCGGCACGGGCAGGGCCGACGCGAGCACGAGGGTGAGCAGGCCCTCCCGGGCCCCCAGCCCCGCGGGCAGGATCACCGTGAGCATCGACAGCGCTCCCGACAGCCCGAAGCCGGTCAGCGAGGCCAGCGTGAGAGGGCCGCCGGCCGACCCACCGCCGACCGCCTGCGCGAGCACCAGCACGTGCACCCCGAAGCACAGCCACGCCACGACGTAGAGCAGCACGGCGGTGACGACGGCGCGCCCGGAGAGGCGGTGCTCCAACGGCGCCTGCCGCAGGACGCGGAGGCCGACGGCGACCAGACGGTTGAGCAGCGCCGGCCAGAACAGCAGGCCCAGCACGGGAAGGCCGAGCAGCAGCCAGCCCAGGCTCCCCCCGCTGGGTCGCTGCAGCAGCAGGGGCAGCGCCGGTATGCCGACGAGCACCCCGGTCAGCACCGACAGGCCGATGGTCACGAGGCCGGCGACACCGGTCCGCCGTCGCGGCACCTCGAGCCGCGCGGCCATGTCCGCCTGCACGAGGACCGTCCACACCGACCCCGGCAGGTACTTGCCCAGCTGGCCGACGAACCACACCCCGGCGGCCGGGGCCACGTGTAGGGGCGAGCCCAGGTCGCCGAGGATCACCCGCCACCCGAGCATCGTGAGCCAGGTGCCGAGCGCCGCCGGCACCACGGAGACGAGGAGCGCGCCTGGGCTGACCCGCTGGAGGTCCTGGCTGATCTCCGACCAGCTGCGGGCGACCCCCCAGACCAGGGCGCCCACGACCGCGACCGCGACCACGGCGCGCGCCACCGCGAGGGCGCGGGACCGGCTCATCTCAGCGCCGGCGCAGGGTGAGGCGCACGAGCCCGTAGGCCGCGCCGGCCACCCGGGCCGACGTCGCGTCGGCGGCCCGCGAGGCCGACCGCATCGACCGCCCCACTTCACCGTCGAGGTCACCGACCAGCACGAATCCGTAGTCATGGGCCCGAGCGACGAGGGCGCGCACGTCGGCGGGGCCGAGGGCGCCGTCCGGCCCCGGCCGTCCGAGCGGGAGCGTGAGGACCAACAGCCCACCGGGACGCAGGGCCCAGGCCGCCTGGGCGACCGCCTCGTCGACGTCGGCGGCGTCGCAGCCCCCGGGATGCACGCGGGCCACGACGTCGAGCGAGGCGGCGTCCACCTCGAGCACGTCGTAGCCCGCCTCCTCCGTGGTGAGGCCGAGGTCCACCGGAGCGAACCCGCAGGCGCGCAGCCACCGGCTGAGCGGCGACGACGCGCCGGACTCGTCGACGACGACGGCGGCGTGGCGCCCGTCGTCGGCCACGCGCACCACCGCCGCGAGGGCGCCCAGGGCGGCCCTCGCGGAGTCGGCATCCCGGCTGCGCGGCAGCCCGAGCCG
>JBDSYO010000185.1:0-8780 GCA_039925625.1 Lapillicoccus sp.
ACGTCGTGGCCGAGACCGGGCTGTCGATCGCCTTCCGCGACATCAACCCCCAAGCGCCGACCCACGTCCTGGCCATCCCCCGGCGGCACGTGCCGACACTGGCCGCCCTGGCCGAGTACCCGGCGGAGCTGGCCGACGTCGTGGCGCTCGCGGGGTCGGTGGCGAGCGAGGAGGGTCGGGGCGATGGCTACCGCCTCGTGGCCAACACCGGGGCCGCGGCCGGCCAGACCGTCTTCCACGCCCACCTGCACCTCCTCGGCGGCCGGTCACTGGCCTGGCCCCCCGGCTGACCTCTCGTTCGGTCGTGGTCGGTGACCGCCCGTAGAATGGGCGGACGATGACCGACGCCGACCAGCCCGCCGAGCAGCCCACCGACCGCACCGTGCCGACGCACATGATCACCATTCCCCGGTCGATCCCCATGGTGACGCTCCTCGGGCCGCGGGACGAGCTGCTGCGCACCATCGAACGGGCGTTCCCGCTGCTCGACGTGCACGTGCGAGGCAACGAGATCTCCCTGCGCGGCGGCACCGACGAGGTCGTCCTCGTCGAGCGGCTCGTCGACGAGCTGCTCGTCATCATCGGGGCCGGGCAGCCCCTCAACCGTGACGCGGTGGAACGCTCCATCGCCATGCTCCGCAGCCAGACCCTCGAGCGGCCGGCCGACGTGCTGACCCTGAACATCGTCAGCAACCGAGGCCGGACCATCCGGCCGAAGACGCTGAACCAGAAGCGCTACGTCGACGCGATCGACCGGCACACCATCGTCTTCGGGATCGGGCCGGCCGGCACCGGCAAGACCTACCTCGCCATGGCCAAGGCCGTCGCGGCCCTGCAGGCCAAGCAGGTCAACCGGATCATCCTCACCCGGCCCGCCGTCGAGGCGGGGGAGCGGCTGGGCTTCCTGCCCGGCACCCTCAACGACAAGATCGACCCCTATCTGCGACCGCTCTACGACGCCCTCCACGACATGGTCGACCCGGAGACCATCCCCCGCCTCATGGCGGCAGGGACGATCGAGGTCGCGCCGCTGGCCTACATGCGGGGCCGCTCGCTCAACGACTCGTTCATCATCCTCGACGAGGCCCAGAACACCTCCGCGGAGCAGATGAAGATGTTCCTCACCCGTCTCGGCTTCGGGTCGAAGATGGTCGTGACGGGCGACGTGACCCAGGTCGACCTGCCCGGGGGCACGACGTCGGGGCTACGCCAGGTGCGCGGCATCCTCGACGGCCTCGACGACATCCACTTCGCCGAGCTGACCTCGGCCGACGTGGTGCGGCACCGGCTGGTCAGCGCGATCGTCGACGCCTACGAGGCGTCCGAGGCCACCCGCCGACCCGACGAGCGGGCCCACCGCAGCGAGCGCCACACCCGTCGCGACGAGCCGAGAACCGGCACCCCGTGAGCGTCGAGATCCTCAACGAGACCGAGTATGCGGCTGACGCGCCCGAGCTCGTCGCCCTCTCGCGCTACGTCATGGGCGAGCTGCGGGTCCACCCGCAGGCCGACCTGTGCATCACCCTCGTCGACGAGGCGGCCATGGAGACCCTCCACGTGCAGTGGATGGATCTGCCCGGACCGACCGATGTCATGAGCTTCCCGATGGACGAGCTGCGGCCCGGCCGCGACGAGCAGGAGCCTTCGGAGGGTGTGCTCGGCGACATCGTGCTGTGCCCGTCGGTGGCCGCCAAGCAGGCCGCTGAGGCCGGGCACGCCACGGAGGAGGAGCTCCTCCTGCTCATCACCCACGGGATCTTGCACCTGCTGGGGTTCGACCACGCCGAGCCCGAGGAGGAGCGCGAGATGTTCGAGCTCCAGCGCCAGCTGCTGCTGACCTTCCTCGCCAGCCGCGGACGGGGAACCTGAGGCCGCCATGGTCCCCCAGATGGTGCTGTTCGCGCTGCTGAGCATCGTCGCCGCGTTCCTGCTGGCCGCCTCCGAGGCGGCGATCTTCCGGATGTCGCGCGTACGAGCTCAGGAGCTGGCGGCCGAGGGCCGGTCCGGCTCGCGGTCCCTGACGACCGTGGTCGGCGACTCGGCGGCCTACCTGGCCGTGTTGGCGTTCCTGCGCGTCGTGGCGGAGGCGACGTGTGCGGTGTTCATCACCGCGGCCGTCCTCGAGCTCGTCGCGAGCAAGAACCTCGCCCTCACCGTGGCCATCGTCGTCATGGCCGTCGTCTCGTTCGTCGTCGTCGGCGTCTCCCCGCGCACCCTCGGCCGGCAGAACTACGACTCGGTGGCCCTGTGGGCGGCGCCGGTCGCGGTCGGCCTGCGCAAGGTCCTCGGCCCGGTGTCCCGGGTGCTCGTGGCTCTGGGCAACGCTGTGACGCCCGGTAAGGGCTACCGCGACGGGCCGTTCCAGAGCGAGGCCGAGCTGCGCGACCTGCTCGACATCGCCGGCGACACCGCGGTCATCGAGGACGACGAGCGCGAGATGATCCACTCCGTCTTCGAGCTCGGCGACACCGTCGTGCGCGAGGTCATGGTGCCGCGCACGGACATGGTCGTCATCACCTGCGAGAAGACGCTGCGCCAGGCGATGTCGCTCTTCCTGCGGTCCGGCTTCTCGCGGATCCCCGTGGTCGGCGACGACAGCGACGACACCCGGGGGCTGCTCTACCTCAAGGACGTCGTGCGCCGCACGTACGCCGACGCCGACGCCGCGCACACGCCGGTCGAGCTGGTCATGCGGCCGATGCACTTCGTGCCCGAGAGCAAGCCGGTCGACGACCTGCTCAAGGAGATGCAGCGCGACCAGAGCCACTTCGCGATCGTCGTCGACGAGTACGGCGGCACGGCCGGCCTGGTCACCATCGAGGACATCATCGAGGAGATCGTCGGGGAGATCGCCGACGAGTACGACCGCGAGGCCCCGGGGGTCGAGGAGCTCGACGACGGGTCGGTACGCGTGCCCGCGGGCATGAGCATCGACGACCTCGCCGACCGGTTCGACGTCACCATCGACGAGGAGGAGGTCGACACCGTCGGCGGCCTGCTCGCCAAGGCGCTCGGCCGCGTGCCGATCCCCGGCTCGCACGCGGGGGTGTCGGGACTCTCGCTCACGGCCGAGAAGATGGCCGGGCGCCGGCACCGCATCGCGACGGTCATCGTGCGGCGGCTCGAACCGCTGGCGGACGACCCCGAACCGAGCGCCGCCCACCGTCGCAACGCGGACCGGAACGCGGACCGGAACGCCGACCGCAACGCAGACAAGGAGCAGATCCATGAGCGGTGAGCCCTCCCCGACGCCGCCCGAGGACGACGCTGACGGGGCCGCGCCCTACCGGGCCGGGTTCGCCTGCCTGGTCGGCCGTCCCAACGCCGGCAAGTCGACGCTGACCAACGCGCTCGTCGGGCACAAGGTGGCGATCACGTCCTCGAAGCCGCAGACGACCCGGCACACGATCCGTGGCATCGCTATGAGCCCCGGCGCGCAGCTCATCCTCGTCGACACCCCGGGCCTGCACCGCCCGCGCACCCTCCTGGGGGAGCGGCTCAACGACCTGGTCCGCCAGACGCTGCTCGAGGTGGACGTCATCGGGTTCTGTCTGCCCGCGGACCAGCGGCCCGGCCCGGGCGACGCCTACATCGCCCGCGAGCTCCTCGAGCTGCAGCGGGCCAAGCGCAAGCCGGTCGTCGCCATCGCCACCAAGAGCGACCGGGTCGACAAGCGGAAGCTCGCCGAGCACCTCATCGCGATCGACCAGCTGGGCTCGTGGGACGAGATCGTGCCCTGCTCGGCCACCCGGGGCGACCAGGTCGACGTCGTGCGCGACCTGCTCTCCCGGCAGCTGCCCGTCTCCCCGCAGCTCTACCCCGACGGGGTCCTCACCGACGAGCCCGAGGCGGTGATGATCGCCGAGCTGGTGCGCGAGGCCGCGCTGGAAGGGGTGCGCGACGAGCTGCCGCACTCGCTCGCGGTCGTCGTGGAGGAGATGACCCCGCGCGAGGACCGTCCCGAGGACGACCCGATGCTCGACGTGCGGGTCAACGTGTTCGTCGAGCGGTCGAGCCAGAAGGCCATCGTCATCGGCAAGGGCGGCGCGCGGCTGCGCGACGTCGGCACCACCGCGCGCCAGGGCATCGAGGCTCTGCTGGGCCAGAAGGTCTACCTCGACCTGCACGTCAAGGTGGCCAAGGACTGGCAGCGCGACCCGAAGCAGCTGCAGCGCCTCGGGTTCTGAGCCTGGCTACGCCTTCTTCTTCGTCGACGTGGCCTTCTTGGCCGCCCCCTTCTTCGCCGTCGCCGACCGCACCTTCACTGTCGTCCACGCGTCCTGGACGGCTGTGGCCTGGCTGCTGGTGTTACCGAACCGGGCCTTGGCCGCGGCGATGGTCAGGGCCGCGAAGCCGGCGAAGTCGACGTCCTTGGTGATGGCGGAGCCCGTCAGTACGTCATACCAGACCAGCCCCGCGCCCTCCCACGCCCGGCCGCCGATGGCGGTCGCGGCGAGGTAGAACGCCCGGTTGGGGATGCCGGAGTTGGTGTGGACCCCGCCGTTGTCGTGCTGGGCGTCGCTGGGGAGCTTGACGTAGCCGTCCATGTCGGCCGGCTGCGGGTCCTTGCCGATCACCGGGTCGTCGTAAGCAGTGCCGGGCGCCTTCATCGAGCGCAGCGCCACCCCCTTGACCTTCGCCGTGAACAGCCCCTCCCCGATCAGCCAGTCGGCGTCGGCGGCATCCTGCCCGAGGGTGAGCTGCTTGACCATCGAGCCGAAGCAGTCGGAGAGCGACTCGTTGAGGGCGCCCGACTGGGCGACGTAGGTCAGCCCCGCCGTGAACTGGGTGACGCCGTGGGTCAGCTCGTGGCCGATGACGTCGACGCTGGAGGTGAAGTCGTTGAAGTACGTGCCGTCGCCGTCACCGAAGACCATCTGCTTGCCGTCCCAGAACGCGTTGTCGTAGCCCCGCTGGTAGTGCACGGACGCCACGAGAGGCATGGCCTTCCCGTCGAGCGAGTCGCGCTGGAAGCCGTCCCAGTACAGCTGCCAGGTGCTGCCGAGGCCGTCGTACGCCCGGGTCACCGAGGCGTCGGACGTCGCCTTCGCGCCCTCCTTGCGCACCAGCGTGCCCGGCAGGCTCGAGCCGTGCTTCGCGTCGTAGATGGAGCGCTGGACGGCAGGGGCAGCCTGGGGCTCCGCCGTGGCGCGGGCGGACGGGGCCCCGCTCACCGCACCCTCGTCGAGGTGCGGGGGCAGCCCGGGCATCGGTCCCCGCAGGTCACCGCGTCCCCGCTCGGCGAAGACCTCGCGCAGCTGGCGCAGCTCGCGGTCGGAGTCGAGCGTGCGCTGGGCGGCCATCGCCGCCTCGTCCGGCACGTCGGGATGCTCGGGACCGGCGCCCGCGGCGATGCGCTCCAGGAGGTAGGTCGGGACGATCGTGCAGAAAGGGCTGGGTGACGGGATGCGCGAGCTCATGTCACCACCATGGTCCTGACCACCGACAGGGGGCAACGCCTGGACGCTTCGACAGCCAACTCCCAGCAACGCCCCGCGACGAGCATCCCGCGGCGGGACCGCCGAGTCATCCGCCTAGGGTGACCGCGTGACCGACACCTCTCCCGTCGCACCCGACCCGCGCCGGATGCTGCTGCCGCGCGCCGCCCCGGCCGACGTAGGGGTCCCGGTGTCCGCCGTCGAGGGGCTCCTCGACGAGCTCGCCGCGCGCTCGCTGGAGCTGCACAGCCTCATGGTGGTGCGCCACGGGCAGGTGGCCGCGGAGGGGTGGTGGGCGCCGTATGCGCCCGAACGCGTCCACCTGCTGTACTCCCTCAGCAAGTCGTTCACCTCCTCCGCGGTCGGGTTCTGCGTGGCCGAGGGGCGGTTCGGCCTGGACGACCGCATCGTCGACCTGCTGCCCGACCACGTACCCGAGGGCGTCGACCCCGCCGTCGCGTCGCTGACGGTGCACCACCTGATCTCGATGTCGACCGGGCACCGCGAGGACACCCTGGACCGAGCCTGGGCCCTCGAACCCCATGACCTCGTGGCCGGCTTCCTGCGGCTCCCTCCGGAGGAGGCGGTGGGGTCCCGACACGCCTACAACAACTCGACGACCTACGTGCTGGCGGCGCTCGTGGAGCACTACTCCGGTATGCCGCTGCTCGACTACCTGCGCCCGCGCCTGCTCGACCCGCTGGGCATCGGCCCGGCCCGGTGGGACGTCGACGAGCACGGCCAGGCGCTCGGTTTCTCTGGTCTGCACCTGCCGACGGAGGCGATCGCGGCCTTCGGCCAGCTGCTGCTGCAGGACGGCCGCTGGGGGGAGGAGCAGGTGCTGCCGCCGGGCTGGGTGGCCCTCGCCACGCGGTCGCACATCGACAACGACGACGACCCCTCCCGTCCCGTCGACTGGCGTCAGGGCTACGGCTACCAGTACTGGATGGCGCGGCACGGGTTCCGTGGCGACGGGGCCTACGGCCAGTTCTGCGTCGTCGTGCCGGACCACGACCTCGTCGTCGCGACGACGGCCTGCGTCGAGGACATGCAGCAGGTGCTGGACGTCGTCTGGGACCGGCTGCTCCCCGCGCTCGACCACGACGAGCGCGACGACCACGACAACGACGCCGACGCGGACGACGACGGGTATGCCGCGCAGGCCCGATTGCGCGACCGGCTCGCCGGGCTCGCCCTGCCGGTCGTGGAGGTCGGCCGCGACGACCACAGCCATAACGACCCAAGCCATGACGACCCCAGCCATGACGACCCCAGCCACGACGTGACGTTCACCGTGGCCGCGGCCGGCGTCACCGACGTCTCCCCCTTCGCGGCGGGCACGACCGTCTCCGTCGCACCCGACTCCGCGGGCTTCCTCGTCACCATCGACCTGGCGGGCGACGCCGCCGACCGCACCGACCGCACCCGGGTCAGCGTCCCCTGCGGGCGTGACCGGTGGGCGGAGGGCAGGCTCTCCGGCCCCGGCACGGACCGGGCCGCTCGCGGGGTGCCGTCCGCCGACCCGACGCCGGTCGTGTGCCGGGGCGGCTGGACGGGGCCTGAGACGTTCGTGGCCGACCTGGTGCTCATCGAGACGCCCCACCGCATCCGGTTGCGCGGCAACGGAAGCACGCTGGAGGCGGCGTGGAACGCCCCACCCCTGACGGGGGCGCGCCTCGAGAGGCACCTGCCGAGCTGACCCGCGCCGTCCGGGCGCCGCCGTCAGCGGCTCGGCGGCGCGTCCTGCGGGCCCGCCGACCAGCCTCCAGCCACCGGTGCGGCGGACCCGGTGCGGCCCACGGGCCGACCGGCCACCCCGCCCCGGACCCGACGCTCGGCGCGACGGGCCGCGCGGCGGTCGTGCCAGCCGGGGTAGCGCACTCGCACCGAGCCCGCGGCCGAGCTCCCGTGCAGGACCAGGAGCGGCCGGCCCGGCTGCGGCACCTCGTCGACCCGGTTAGATACCGACCCGATGCCCTTGCCGACGCGGTCAGTGGTGGCCCCCCAGCCCACCGGCACCACGAGCACGACGGTGCCGAGACCCCCGAGTACCGCGATGTCGACGACGGGGTGCGGGCAGATCGCCTGCTGGAAGTCGAGCTTCACCGTGCCCAGTCCGACGTTGAGCCGCAGGTAGGCCGGCACGGTCCAGATGCCCCGCCGCACATGGCTCGACACCCCCGCGGTGAGGGTCAGCCGGTGGTCGGGGTCGGCGCCCATCTCGCCGGCGCCGGACACCTCGACCCGGGGACCTGACGGGCGGGTGAGCTCGCTCGACGGCGCCAGGATGGGCAGGTCGGCGACGAGCCCGTCGAGGTCGGCGAAGGTCCGGGCCGCCCGGGCCATCGCCATCCGCTCCTGCAGTTCCTGCGGACGCAGGCGTCCCTCCGCATACTGCTGCCGCAGGGCGAGCACGACGTGCTCCCGCTCCTCGTGGCCCACGCGCAGCGACGCCGCGTCCGTCATGACGACATGCTAGGCGACCGCCTCCGCGCGGGCGGCCGCCCGCCGGGTCTCAGGATGCGAGCCCGCAGGGGCCGAGGTGGACGTCCGGTCCGTGGGCGGCATACCCTCGGCTCGTGCGTACGGCGCTTCTCCTCCTTCGCTGCCGCGACGGGGCCTAGTCACTCGGCCTCCCTCGTCGCGGAGTTCGTGATGTCCGGCTGAGTCCCCCGCCAGACACGAGGACGTGACCGAAGTGCTCCACCCCCAGACCCCGTCGGGTATGCCGTTCGCCAAGTACCGGCCGTACCACGAGCAGCTCGTCGTCGACCTGCCCGACCGCACCTGGCCCACCCGGCGCATCACCGAGGCGCCGCGCTGGTGTGCCGTCGACCTGCGCGACGGTAACCAGGCCCTCATCGACCCCATGAACGCCGAGCGCAAGAAGCGGATGTTCGACCTCCTGGTGCGGATGGGCTACAAGGAGATCGAGGTCGGCTTCCCCTCGGCGAGCCAGACCGACTTCGACTTCGTCCGCGAGCTCATCGACGGCGGCCACATCCCTGACGACGTGACCATCCAGGTGCTCACGCAGTGCCGGGACCACCTTGTCGAACGCACCTTCGACGCGATCCGCGGCTCGAAGCAGGCCATCGTCCACTTCTACAACTCCACGTCCGTGCTGCAGCGGCGCGTCGTGTTCGGCCTCGACCAGGACGGCATCGTCGACATCGCGGTGCAGGCCGCCCGCCTGTGTCGCAAGCTCGAGGAGACGGTGCCCGACACCGACGTCTACTACGAGTACTCGCCCGAGTCCTACACCGGCACCGAGCTCGAGTTCGCGGTGCGCATCTGCAACGAGGTCATCGACGTCATCGACCCGACGCCCGACCACCAGCT
>JBDSYO010000186.1:0-2669 GCA_039925625.1 Lapillicoccus sp.
CCCCGCCGCCCCCGCCGCCCCCACCGGCCCCCGCGCCGGGCTACGGCCAGCCCCCCGCCCCCGGCGGCTACGGCCAGGCCCCGCCGCCGCCGGCCTACGAGCAGCCCGGCTACGGCGCGGCACCCGCCTACACCGGCCCCTACGAGCAGGGCGGCCCCGGCGCGACGGTCGGCACGCTCGCCCAGTGGCCGCAGCGCGCCCTGGGCGGCCTCATCGACTTCATCGCCCTGGCCATCCCCGGCTGGATCCTCTACGCGATCGGCGGGCCCAAGGTCGACTCGACCACCGGCCTGACGACCGGCCCGAACTTCTTCTACTACCTCGGGGTCCTCTACTTCCTGGCGCTGTCGATCTACAACCGCTGGTACCGCGGCGGCACCACCGGGCAGACCATCGGCCGCGGCGTCGCCGGGGTGAAGCTGGTCAAGGAGTCCACCGGCCAGCCCATCGGCATGGGGATGGCGTTCGTGCGCGACATCGCCCACATCGTCGACAGCATCATCTGCTATGTCGGCTGGCTGTTCCCGCTGTGGGACAGCAAGCGTCAGACGCTGGCCGACAAGATCGTCAGCACCGTGGTCGTCACGGCGCCCAAGGGCTGAGGACGGCCACTCCGGTGGCGCCTCCAGCGCCGACCGCGCCCCCGCTCCACCCGGCGCCCGGGCCCGCGCACCGCGCGCGGACCCGGGCCGTCGGCGTCCACGCCGCGGGTGCGGTGGTGGTCGCCGCTGCGGCGGCTCGGCTCCACGCCACGGGTGGGTATGCCGTGGCGCCCGGTGGGCTGCTCGACTGCCCGCTGCACACGTTCACCGGGCTCTGGTGCCCGTTCTGTGGCGGGCTGCGGTGCGTCGCGGCCCTCACCCACGGTGACGTGGCGGCCGCCGTGTCCTTCAACGTGGTCGCCGTCACGCTGCTGCCCGTGCTCGCCGGTCTGTGGCTGTGGTCGCTGGTCGCGGCCGCCCGCGAGGCGCAGGCGCCGCCACGCGTCACGAACCGGGGCTGGCTGGTGCTGCTCGCCGTCCTCCTCGTGTTCACCGTGTGGCGCAACGTCCCGGCCCTGCCCCTGGCCGCCTACCTCGCCCCCTGACGAGCGAACCCCACCGATCCGACGGAGCGGCGAGCGGCGTCGTGCCGACCCATCCCGGGCACGTAGCCTTGACGCGTGCCCACCGCCCGGCGCGAGCCCACCGTCCTCGACGACATCGTCCGGGGGGTCCGTGCGGACCTCGAGCCCCGGATGCTGCGGGTGCCGTGGCCCCAGGTCGAGCAGCAGGCCGCCCGGGCCGGCGCCGAGCGCCCGGCGCTCGACGCCGAGGCCGCACTGCGCGACGCGCCCGGGCTCGCCGTCATCGCCGAAGTGAAGCGGGCGAGCCCCAGCAAGGGCGACCTCGCCGACATCCCCGACCCGGCCACCCTGGCCGCCGCGTATGCGTTTGGCGGCGCGGCCGTGGTCAGCGTGCTGACCGAGCCGCGTCGCTTCTCCGGCAGCCTCGACGACCTCGCCGCCGTGCGGGCCCGCGTCGGCATCCCGGTGCTGCGCAAGGACTTCCTCGTCACGCCCTACCAGGTCGCGGAGGCGCGGGCCTGGGGCGCCGACGTCGTCCTGCTCATCGTCGCCGCGCTCGCGCAGCCCGACCTGGTGGCGCTGCGCGAGCAGGCCGAGGCGCTCGGGATGACCGCCCTGGTGGAGGTGCACGACGAGGAGGAGACCCGCCGGGCCGTCGACAGCGGCGCGCGGGTCATCGGCGTCAACGCGCGCGACCTGCGCACCCTCGAGATCGACCGCAGCACGTTCGCGAGGCTGCGCCCCCTCATCCCGGACGCCGTCGTGGCCGTGGCCGAGTCGGGCGTCCGGGGCGTCGACGACGTCCGCGCGTACGCCGAGGCCGGCGCCCGCGCCGTGCTCGTCGGCGAGGCGCTCGTCACCGGGGGCGACCCGGCCGCGAGCGTGGCCGAGTTCAGCGCCGTGGGCCACGGCGCCGTCGCTGTGACCGAGGGGAGCCGGGCATGACCACCACCGACGCGAAGACCACCCCCACGGCCGGCCGGTTCGGCGCCTTCGGCGGGCGCTACGTGCCCGAGGCGCTGATCCCCGCCCTCGAGCAGCTCGACGAGGTGCGGCTCAAGGCGATGGTCGACCCCGAGTTCGTCGGCGAGCTGGAGCGGCTGCACCGCACCTACACCGGCCGCCCGAGCATCCTCACCGAGATCCCGCGGTTCGCCGTGCACGCCGGCGGCGCCCGCGTCATCCTCAAGCGCGAGGACCTCAACCACACCGGCTCGCACAAGATCAACAACGTCCTGGGCCAGGCGCTGCTCGCCAAGCGGATGGGCAAGACGCGGGTCATCGCCGAGACCGGCGCGGGGCAGCACGGGGTGGCCACCGCCACCGCGGCCGCGCTGCTCGGTCTCGACTGCGTCGTCTACATGGGCAAGGTCGACACCGAGCGGCAGGCCCTCAACGTCGCCCGGATGCGTCTGCTCGGGGCCGAGGTCGTCGCGGTGACCAACGGCAGCCAGACCCTCAAGGACGCCGTCAACGAGGCCCTGCGCGACTGGGTGGCCTCGGTCGACGACACCCACTACGTGCTCGGCACGGTGACCGGGCCCCACCCGTTCCCCGAGATGGTGCGCGACTTCCACCGGATCATCGGGATCGAGGCCCGGGC
>JBDSYO010000187.1:0-5768 GCA_039925625.1 Lapillicoccus sp.
CGCGTCGCCATCGCCCGGGCTCTGGCTCTGGAACCGCAGGTGATCATCGCCGACGAACCAACCTCGGCCCTCGATGTCTCCGTACGTGCCCAGATCCTCAACCTGCTCCTGGACCTTAAGCAGCGGCTGAACCTGGCCATGGTCTACATCTCTCACGACATCCTCACCGTCCGCCGGGTGTCCGACCGGGTGGTGACCATGTACCTGGGACGCATCGTCGAGGAAACGCCCGTCGCTTTAGTCGAGGCACAGACTCGGCACCCCTACACCCGGGCCTTGCTGTCCGCGACCCCCAGCCTGCTGCACCCCATCGCCCCCATCCCGCTGACCGGCCCCGTCCCGTCCTCGGTGCACCCGCCGAGCGGATGCCCGTTCCGCACCCGCTGCTGGCGGGCCACCGACACCTGCGCGACCCAGATGCCGCCGGTGTCCACCAGCCCTGAGTCGGACCGACACCACTACCGCTGCTACCACCCGATCCTGACCAGTGCCGACCTGACCGGCGCCGGAGTAGAGGCCCTGCCGTGACTCACCCACCGCACGACCGGGCACACCCGGCGGGCACCCCCCGGGACCCCGCCATCACCAGCCAAGGAGACCCGATGACCCATCCCGTCCGAAAATTCACGGGGGTCATTCCGCCGATCGTCACCCCGCTAACCGCCGACCGAGACGTCGATGTGCCTTCGCTGGAGCGGCTCATCCGCCACCTTCTCGACAACGGCGTGCACGGGATCTTCGCCCTCGGCAGCACCGGAGAGGTCGTCCTGCTCGACGACGACCGCCGGGACCGGGTCCTCGAGGTCGTCACGGCCACCGTGGCCGGGCAGGTTCCGGTCGTCGCCGGTTGCATCGAGACCTCCACCACCCGAGTCCTCCAGCGCGTGCGGGCCGCCGAAAAGTACGGTGCCGATGCGGTCGTGGTGACCGCGCCGTTCTACGCCCTCGTCGGCCCGGCCGAGATCGACCGGCACTTCCGCGCCGTCGCCGGCGAGACGTCCCTACCCGTCCTGGCCTACGACATCCCCGCCTGCGTGCAGGTGAAACTGACAGCCGAACACCTGCTGGCCCTCGCCGCCGACGGCGTCATTTACGGCGTCAAAGACAGCAGCGGCGACGACGTGGCGTTCCGGAAGCTGCTCATCGACTTGGAGGACCTGCAGGGCCAACCGGGCACAGAGGACGAAAGGAGCAGCGGGTCTGCGACGAACGGGTTCGTGGCTCTCACCGGTCACGAGGTCATGGTCGACGGGATGCTGCTAGCCGGCGCACACGGGTCGGTACCAGGGCTCGGCAACGTGGACCCAGCCGGCTACGTCCGGCTCACCACGGCCGCGGCCCACGGCGACTGGGCGACCGCCCGCGCCGAGCAAGACCGGCTCACCCGACTCTTCCGCATCGTTGATGCCGCCGACCCGGACACCGCCGGGCCGGCGACCCGAGGGGTAAGCGCCTTCAAGACCGCCCTGGCGTTGCTCGGCATTATCGACACTCCCACTGTCAGCCTGCCACTGCGGGCCCTCCAAGGACACGAACTAAACCGCGTTCGGGACCAGCTGGAGATAGCCGGACTGCTGCCCACACCCTCACCATGACGCGGCCTGACCCAGATCGTATAAACACTGGCCATAGGCAGGCCAGTGGACGACTCGAGGCCACCCATCGCGGCGACCGAGATCGACACCGGAGCCCTCTCGTGAGCACGCCGGCCGGCCAGACTCATGGCACGACGATCGCAATCGCCATGTCGACCACCCCCGACTGGTGCAGCGGCGACCTCGTCACCGGAAGGAATCTCGCGTGATCCTCGTCGCCGACATCGGGGGGACCAAGATCGCCGCCGCGCGCGCCGACCGCGACGGGTCACTCTCATCACCGGTGCAGCAAAGCCCCACCCCGTCCACCGCAGGGGCCGCCAGCGTTGTCGAGGCCACCATCACCCTCCTGCAGAACCTTCAAGATTCCCACGACCAAGCAGTCGTGGTGGCGACCGCGGGTGTGGTCGACACCGTCAGCGGCACCGTCCAAGCCGCTACGAGCAGCATCCGCGGTTGGGCGGAGACGCCGCTGGCTGCGCTTGTCGGTGAGGCTTTGGGCCTGAGGACCTGGGTGCTCGGCGATGGGAACGCCTTCGGTGTCGGGATAGCCGCCGAACGTGGCGTCAAGAATCTTGTGACCCTGATCGCCGGTACCGGTATCGGCGGCAGCCTGGTCATCGACGGTGCCCCGTTGCTCGGTACCCACCACGCCGGCGGCCACTTCGGCCACATCGTGTCCCCCCCGGCCACCGGGCTCGCCTGCCCGTGTGGGCGGTACGGGCATCTGGAGGCCGTGGCATCCGGCACCGGCATCCTCGCTTGGTACCACGCGAACGGAGGAGATCCGAACGTAGCGAGCAGCCTCGAGCTGACCCGACGACCCCACGACGAAGTGGCCCAAACCGCACTAGTCACCGGCGGCTCGGCGCTCGGCGCTGCTGCCGGCGCTCTGGCGAACGCCCTGGACCCGGACATGGTGGCCGTATGCGGCAGCGTCGCTAGGGCCGGCGGGACCTGGGAGTCCGCCCTTCGAGGCGCCTACATCGACACCTTGATGCCCGCGCTGAGTCAGACTCCGATCACTATCGAAGCCCAAGGGCCCGAGACCGCTTTGCGCGGAGCAGCACACTACGCACTCAGCAAGATGAGCCCATGACCGTCCCCAGCAAGACCGACCTGCTGGCGACCCTCAGGGGACAACTCATCGTCTCCTGCCAGGCGTACCCCGGCGAGCCAATGCGCTCACCAGCCATCATGGCCGCCATCGCCCTCTCCGTAGTACGAGGAGGGGCCAGCGCCGTCCGCGCCCAAGGCATCGACGACCTGCGCGCCGTCCGAGCGCTGGTAGACGTCCCACTCATCGGAATCGTCAAGCGAGGTGATCTCGGTGTTGTTATCACCCCGACCGTGCAGGACGCCCTGGACTGCGTCGCCGCCGGAGCCGACATAGTTGCCCTCGACGGCACGACACGGCCCCGGCCGGACAGACGGGGCCTGCGCGAAAGCATCGACGCTGTTCACCGTTGTGGTGCGCTCGTGATGGCCGACTGCGGCAGCATCGACGACGCCTTACACAGCATTGCAGCCGGCGCGGACTGTGTCGGGACCACCCTGGCCGGATACACAGGCGAGCGGCCACTCACGTCAGGACCGGACCTTGACCTCCTCGCTGTGCTCGCCGAGCTCCCCGTGCCGATCATCGCCGAGGGACGGATCCGTACCCCCGAGGACGCGGCTAAGTGCCTCGCCGCCGGCGCCCACTCTGTTGCCGTCGGAACCGCCATCACCCACCCGGAACGAATCACGAGGGCCTTCATAGAGCGCATATCCACCAACGCGTGCACCTCCACCTGAAGAACCCGCACGATCAACCGCCCGAGCGACCCCCCGAGGGCAACCCCAAATCATGGAAGTCGGCATCGCCAAAACGGACCACGATGCACCTGCTAGCCGGCCGCTCGGGAAGACGCCCCGTCGACCAGTTCTGTCGCGTGCGGCACCGCGGCCGGACAGAGGGTCTCTCCGAACGTGGGGTCCGATGAACGGTGTTTCTGGCGTCTAATTCCGGCTCTCCTGTCGCTTGTGTGGGTGAAGTCGGGGAGCCGTTGATGCGAACACGCCGTTCCCGCATAGGTTCTCGAGCTGTCTAAGGACCGGGAACCAGTGAAGCGGAGAACGGCGTGCGTGATGTCAGCCTATGGGGTGCCCTGTTGGGCGTCGAGAAGACGGTGATCGAGGGCCTGGAGTACGACGAGGACGCCGAGCTGGTGGTGGCTCACGTGTGCCCGACGAGTCGGGCTTGGTGCCGGTGCGGGGTGTGCGGGCGCCGCTGCCCGGGCTATGACGCCGGGCAGGGTCGGCGCCGATGGCGGGCTCTGGACCTGGGCACGATCCGGGCGGTGGCGGACGCGCCGAGGGTGTCCTGCCGGGAGCACGGGGTGGTCGTCGCGGCGGTGCCCTGGGCCCGGCACGACGCGGGCCACACGTACGCGTTCGATGAGACGGTCGGGTGGCTGGCGACGCAGTCGTCGAAGACGACGGTCACTGAGCTGTTGCGGGTCGGGTGGCGCACGGTGGGGTCGATCATCGCCTGGGTCTGGGCCGATGTCGAGGCGCGCACCGACCGGTTCGCGGGCCTACGACGGGTGGGGATCGATGAGATCAGCTACAAGAAGGGCCACAAGTACCTGATGGTCGTGGTGGACCACGACGCGCGGCGGCTGGTGTGGGCGGCGCCGGGGCGAGACAGTGCGACGGTCCGGGCGTTCTTCGACCTGCTCGGACCCGAGCGCTGCGCCCAGCTCACCGATGTCAGCGCCGATGGCGCTGACTTCATCGACGCGGTCGTGGCTACGCGCTGGCCGAGCGCGGTCCGGGTCGCTGATCCCTTTCACGTGGTGAAGTGGGCCACCGACGCCCTTGATGAGGTCCGGCGAGCTTCTTGGAACGAGGCGTGGGCGCTGGCGCGCCGGGAACCGAAGCGTGGCCGGGGACGTCCCCGCGCGGACGCGCCACCACGTCCAAGCAGCGAGCGGGCCACCGCGCTGAAGGGCGCCCGCTACACGTTGTGGAAGAAACCCGAGGACCTCACCGAGTCCCAGCAGGTCCAGCTGTCCTGGATCGCCGCGACCGATCCGCGCCTGCACCGGGCCTACCTGCTCAAGGAGGCGCTGCGGCTGATCTTCCGGATGACCCATGCCGAGGTTGCGCCGGCCTTGGACCGGTGGGTGTCCTGGGTCCGGCGCAGCCGCATCCCGGCCTTCGTGAGACTCCAAAAGAGCATCGTCAAACACCGCGATCGGTTTCTCGCCGCGATCGAGCACAACCTCTCTAACGGGTTGGTCGAGTCGACGAACACCGAGGTCCGGCTGATCACCCGGATGGCCTACGGGTTCGCTTCACCCGAGCCCCTGATCGCCCTGGCCCTGCTCAGCCTCGGCGGTCACCGCCCGACTCTCCCCGGCCGAAAATGACCCACGGAAGCGACAGGAGAGCCACTTTTCCACGGCCTACAACGACCAACACACGACGACGTCAACCCAGGTGACCGGACCCCCATTTTCAGCCCGGAACGGGCCGGCCCGCCAGGGCCGCCCCTACTAGTCCCATGAGCTCCAAGGCGGTCTCGGTGGTAGCCAGCCGCCGTTGGGCCTGGTCCAGCTGGCGCGCAGCCGGGCGATCTCCGCCTGCTCCGCGCTCGGGCGCCCGATCGTCGCGCCGGCCGGCTTGCCCTCGAGAAGGCCAGCGTCGCGAAGCCGGCGCCACTCGAAGATCAGCGAGGAGTACAACCCCTCCCGGCGCAGATACGCCCCGCCCTCGGACCCCTCACAGGCCGCCTCGTACGCGACCACGTACTCCAACTTCTCCGCTGGGGTAAACGAGCGACGGCGCGACGGGCCGCCGGCCCTTGGAGATGAACCACTCACCCCACCATCATCAGCAGAAGTCGTCGAGGTGGACAGAACCGCAATGCTCATAGTGAATCCAGATCCTTGAATCTCACCCTGCGTGGGCGGACTTGCTGTGATCCGCTGGCCTCAACTCACCCTGACACGCAGGGTGGTGCCCAGGGTCGCCCTGGCGGAGATAGTGCTGGCGACAGGAGTATGTGGCCCGCTGTTTTCCAGCCGTTCGTCCCATGGCATATCGCCCACAGGGCATGTAGACCATGCCAGAAAGCAGGTATGGCCCCCGCTGACGGTTCTCGCGTCTTCGGCGGCTGTCTTGCCA
>JBDSYO010000188.1:0-2750 GCA_039925625.1 Lapillicoccus sp.
TCCGGTGGCGGTGGTCATCGGGCCACCCGGCTCCGGGAAGACCGTGACCGGGCGTGCGCTCGCGGCGGTGCTCGGGGTGCCGTTCCACGACACCGACGAGGAGATCGTGCGGCGGGAAGGTCGCTCCATCGCCGACATCTTCGTCGACGACGGCGAGGCCGCCTTCCGGGCTCTCGAACGCGCCGAGGTGTCGCGCGCGCTCGAGGCGGAACGCGGGGTCGTCGCCGTCGGCGGCGGCGCCCCCATCGACGCGCCCACCGGGGTGCTGCTGGCCGGCCACACCGTCGTCCTGCTCGAGGTGGGCATCGCCGACGCGGCCCGGCGGATCGGGTTCGACCGGTCCCGTCCGCTGCTGTCGGTCAACCCGCGCGCGTCGTGGATCGCCATGATGAACGAGCGCCGGCCCGTCTACCAGTCCCTGGCCACCCACCGGGTGGACACCGGGGGTCGCACGCCCGAGGACGTGGCGACCGAGATCGCGGGTCAGCTGGCCGGCACCGAGCCCGGGACGCCCGAGGCGCCAGCGTGAGCGACCGCACGACCATCCGGGTGGGCGCCGGTTCCGGCTCCTATCCCGTCGTCGTGGGTCACGGGCTGCTCGGGGAGGCCGCGCCGATGCTCGGGCCCGCGGTGGAGCGCCTGCTGCTGGTCCATGCGCCGACCCTCGGCGGTCGAGCGGCCGAGCTCGCAGCAGCGTTGCGCAGCAACGGGATCGACGTCGTCGTCGCCGACGTCCCCGACGCCGAGGCCGCCAAGAGCGTCGAGGTCGCCGCGCGGCTGTGGACGGCTCTCGGCACGGCGGGCTTCACCCGCAGCGATGCCGTCGTCGGTCTTGGCGGCGGCTCGGTCACCGACCTGGCCGGGTTCGTCGCGGCGACATGGCTGCGCGGGGTCCGGGTCCTCCAGGTGCCGACCACTCTGCTCGGCATGGTCGATGCCGCGGTCGGCGGCAAGACCGGCGTCAACACGGCCGAGGGCAAGAACCTCGTCGGGTCGTTCCATCCGCCGGTCGGGGTGCTGTGCGACCTCGAGGCCCTGGGCACGCTCCCTCCCGCCGACCTCGCCGCCGGGATGGCGGAGGTCGTCAAGTGCGGCTTCATCGCCGACGCGCGCATCCTCGAGCTGGTCGAGGCCGACCCCGCCGCGGCCCTCGACCCCGGCGGCGCCGTCCTGCGGGAGCTCGTCGAGCGGGCCGTCCGGGTCAAGGCCGAGGTCGTCACGGCCGACCTGCGCGAGGCCGACCTGCGCGAGATCCTCAACTACGGGCATACCTTCGGCCACGCCGTCGAGCACGTCGAGGGCTACCGCTGGCGGCACGGCGAGGCAGTGAGCGTCGGGCTGACGTATGCCGCCGAGCTCGGCCGGATCTCGGGTCACCTCTCCGCCGCGGAGGTCGCCCGGCACCGCGCCGTGCTGACCAGCCTCGGGCTCCCGGTGTCGTACCCGGGCGAGCGCTGGGACGGCCTGCTCGCAGCCATGCGCCGCGACAAGAAGTCGCGGGGGTCCTTGCTTCGCTTCGTCGTCCTCGACGCCATCGGCCGGCCGACCCGGCTGGAGGGGCCCGACGACGCAATGCTGCGCGAGGCGTACGCCTGCGTCTCCGGCTGAGGGGTCAGGTCGCTCACAGGAAGCGAACAGGAGGGGCATGCGCCGCGCATGGACGCGGTCGCCAGTCTTCTCGGTATGACGACGCGACGCCCTGACCAGCACGCCGCCTACACCGATGCCGTGACGCGGCCGGAGTCCGACTGGGTCGACGCCGACGGCCACGAGGTGGAGGACCACGACCGCGGCCTGCTCTACGACCTCGGCACCCTGGACCGGCGCCGGGTCCTCGGCCTCTTCGGCGGCCTCGGCGCCATGGCGGCCCTCGCCGCCTGCGGCACCTCGGCGGGCACGGCCACGGGGTCGGCGGCCTCGTCCACCTCCACCGGGTCGACGTCCTCGGGGTCGACGTCGTCTGGCACCACGTCCTCCAGCACGACGTCGTCCGGCTCCCTCACCGAGGTCCCGGACGAGACCGCCGGCCCGTACCCGGGCGACGGGTCGAACGGCGTCGACGTGCTCGACGACTCCGGCATCGTGCGCGCCGACATCCGCTCGAGCTTCGGCACCTCGACCACCACCGCGCAGGGGGTGCCGCTCAGCGTGAGCCTCACCGTGCGCGACGCGGCCACCGGTGCGGCCCGCGCCGGCGCCGCCGTCTACATCTGGCACTGCGATCGCGAGTGGAACTACTCGATGTACTCCGCGAACGCGAAGAACGAGAACTACCTGCGCGGGGTGCAGACGACGGACGCCAACGGCACGGTGACGTTCACGTCGATCTTCCCGGCCTGCTACACCGGCCGGTGGCCTCACATCCACTTCGAGGTCTACGCCAGCGTCGCCGACGCCACGTCGTCGGGTCCCATCGTCAAGACCTCCCAGATCGCCCTGCCCGCCGAGGCCTGCACCGCGGTCTACGCGACCGACGGCTATTCGGCCAGCGTCCGCAACCTCGCGCAGGTGTCGCTGGCGCGAGACAACGTCTTCGGCAACGACGGCGGCATCCACCAGATCGCGACGATGAGCGGCTCCGCCCCGTCCGGCTACGCCGCGGCCCTCACCGTGGGGGTGTGACGCAGGGGTGTGGTTGGCTGCGGCCATGAGCCCTGCCGCCATCGACACCGTCCACCCGCCGCTCCGGGGGCAGGACGTCGACCTGTCTGCGCGCAGCGCTGCGGTCGGGGGCTCGCCGCACCTGCGCG
>JBDSYO010000189.1:0-3127 GCA_039925625.1 Lapillicoccus sp.
TCGATCGTGCCCGCGCGGATGAACGTCGGGAGGTGGTCGAGGTGCCCGACGACCATGTCGGCCAGGGAGAAGGCGAAGGTGGCGAGGGCGAACACGACAAGCGCCTGCGCGAAGGTGAGCCCGCCGAGGACGGTGACGTTGTGGAAGATGACGTAGACCTCGGTGAGGTCGACGACTCCGATCCCGACCGTGCCGATGATGTCGGCCGCGAAGGACGCGGGGTAGGCGGTCTGGGCGCGCATCCGGGCGGCCAGGATGGTGCGGTAGGCGTGGACGTCACGCAACAGGTCAGCCACCCTGCACCTCCAGCACCCGCCGGCCCTGCCGGGTGAGGACCTGGCCCAGCACGAGGGTCCCGGCCGCCCACGCGAGCTGCACCCCGACGACGCGCAGGGCCTCGTAGCCGTCGGCCCGTCCGCCGAGCAGGTCGATCGGCGCCTGCAGCATGGACGGGAACGGCGTGGCGGCGGCCACCGTAGCCAGCCACGGCGGGAACCAGGCGACGGGCACGTAGAGGCCGGCCAGGAGGCCGCTGACGACGATGTAGACGAGCTGCGGACCCCGGTTCTCGACGAACCAGAAGGCGGTGAGGTTGACGGCATACCGGCAGCCGAAGGAGATGACGACCGCAAGGACCACGCTCAGCGCGCCCAGGGCGCCGACACCGGCGTTCTGGGGCGCGGCGACCCCGAAGAGAACGGCCCCGATCGCCACCGTCGGCAGGCCGCGGGTGAGCAGCTGGAGGGCGGCCCGGCCGAGGTCGGCGCTGAGGTAGGCCAGCTGGGGGTCCACCGGGCGGGAGAAGTCGACGGCGATGTCGCCGGAGCGCACCCGGTCGGCCACCTCGGCCCAGCCGAACAGGCCCACGCAGGCGATGAGGCCTTGGCCCCACCAGACGTACGAGCTCGCCTGGGCCGGGGTGTAGCCGGCGACCGCGGTGCCGGCGGACGCGATCGCGGCGAGCAGGATGGACGCGCGGATCAGGCCGAAGACACTGTTGGTGAGGATGCCGGCCAGCGTCGCGAGACGGTAGGTGGAGTAGCGCCGGAACCCGCCTCGCGCGAGGACTGCGACGGTTCGCAGCTGTCGACGCACAAGAGGGGGAACTTACTAGGCTTGCCCCGTGGACGCCAACGACGTGGTCGGTGCAGTAGGGGGGCCGGACCTCGTCGTCGTCATGGGCGTCGCGGGGTCCGGCAAGACGACGGTGGCCAGGGGCATCGCGGTGAGCATGCACTGGCTGTTCGCCGAGGGGGATGCGTTCCATCCCGAGGCCAACGTCGCCAAGATGCACGCCGGCACGCCACTCACGGACGAGGACCGCTGGCCGTGGCTGGGGTTGATCGGCGACTGGATGTCGGAGCAGGAAACCGCCGGTCGCTCGGCGGTCGTCACCTGTTCCGCGCTGCGGCGCGTCTACCGCGACCTGCTGCGCGAGGGCCGGCCGGCAGTGCGCTTCCTGCACGTGACCCTGCCGGAGGTCACCATCGCCGACCGCCTGGAGCATCGCGAGGGCCACTACATGCCGCCCTCGTTGCTACCGAGCCAGCTGGCCACCCTCGAGCCGCTCCAGCCGGACGAGCCGGGCGTCGAGGTCTCCGGCCGGGGGTCGGAGACCGAGGTCCTGGCCCACGCGCTCGAGGCGCTAGGGCTCAGACCGGCGATCTGACGCCACCCGATCGCGGAGTGCGGGGTCGGAACGATGCGGGGCGCGTATGCCCGGAGCAGTCAGGCGGGGAGGCGGTAGCGGTCGGGGCCGAGGGGTTCGACGAGACCGTCCGCGACGAGGGAGTCGAGGCACCGCATCCGCTGCTGCTCCGGGGGCCACGCCAGCGTGAGGGCCTCCAGAGGAACCGGCTCGTCGGCGGCCCGGAGCACCGCAAGCAGGGCGCCGCGGGCCTGCCGGTCGGTGCCGTCCCACGACTGCCCCCGGCGCGGCGGACCGTCGTACGCCGGCCGTCCGGCCCGGTTCCACGCACAGAGGTCGGCCACGGGGCATGCGCCGCACCGGGGGCTGCGGGCCGTGCACACCAGCGCGCCCAGCTCCATCGCGGCGACGTTCCAGACGACGGCCTCCGTCGGGGACCGAGGGAGGGACGCCTCGGCCAGGGCGACCTCGGCGCGGGTCATCGTGGGCGCCGCCTGGGCCTTGCCTTCGAGCGTGCGCACCAGCACGCGGCGCACGTTGGTGTCGACGACGACCGTGGGCACCTCGAAGGCGAAGCAGGCCACTGCGGCGGCCGTGTAGGCCCCGATGCCGGGCAGCGCGAGGAGCTCCTCGACCGTGCTCGGCACCTGCCCGCCGTGCCGCTCCACCATCGCCCGGGCGGCCTCGTGCAGGCGCAGGGCGCGGCGAGGGTAGCCGAGCCGCCCCCACGCGCGCACGGCCTCCCCGGGCGGGTCCACGGCGAGGTCGGCCGGCGTGGGCCAGCGCTCCAGCCAGGCGCGCCAGGAGGGTTCTACCCGCGCGACCGGGGTCTGCTGCGACATGACTTCCGACAGCAGCACGCCCCACGGGGTCGTGTCCGGCCGCCGCCACGGCAGCGGCCGGGCGTTGGCGGCATACCAGTCGAGGACCCGGCCGTGCAGGGCCGAGAGCTCCGGGGCGAGCGCGGGCACGTCAGACGTAGCGCTCGAGGATGCTCGACTCGGCGAGGCGGGAGAGGCCCTCGCGGACGGCCCGGGCGCGGCTCTCACCGACGCCACCCACGCTCATGAGGTCCTCGAGGTTGGCGGCGAGCAGCCGTTGCAGCGAGTCGAAGTGGTCGACGAGCCGGTCCACGATGGCGCCGGGCAGGCGGGGGACCTTGGTGAGCAGACGGTAGCCGCGCGGGCTGACCGCGCTGTCGAGGGCGTCTCCGACGATGGTGAACCCCACGGCACGGGCGGCGGCGCCGAGGTCGAGCAGGTCGGTCGACGACAGCTCCATGAGCTCGGCGAGCGCCTCCTCGACCGATTTGGGCGACTTGGTCGCGGCGAGGTAGTCACGGATGACGAGCTCGCGGTCGTTGCCCAGGCCACCCGAGAGCTCCTCGAGCTGGAGGCCGAGCAGTCGCCCGTCGTCGCCGAGCTCGACGACGTGGCGCCGGCCGTCGACGTAGAGCGCGATGATCTGCATCGACTGGCT
>JBDSYO010000190.1:0-3189 GCA_039925625.1 Lapillicoccus sp.
CGATGAGCTGCTGCAGCCGCTCCTGGCGGGCCGACTCGGCCTCGCCGTTGGTCGCCGCCGCCTCCTTGGAGGTGACGCCGAGCTCCTTGACGGCCTTGTCGAGACCGGCCGCGGCGGCGTCGTTGAACGACTGGTCACCACGCCCGCCCACGTCGTAGGCCATGCCGACCTTGAGGCCGCCCGAGCCGCCGGAGCCGCCCGAGGTCGCCGCACCGCCGCCGCCGCCGCCGGTTCCCGTGCCGGTGCTGCTGCTGCCACATGCGGCCAATGCCACGGCGGCGGCCGACAGGCCTGCCGCAAACTTGATTGCCTGACGCAAGGGGGTCTCCTTTGAGGGGCACTGCTTCGAAGGCACTCTGCTGTCGAGAGGCTCTGAACGCAGGGACGGTGGTCCGCGCGGTCGAGTAGGAAAGATATCGCCGCCCCGGGCCCCTCCTGGCCGGAAGTCCGTGGTAGGCGGCGAACGTTACCGAGTCGGAACGTCGAGCCGGGCCTGCGCATGACGCCGGCCGGCGTCGAGCACCGCGCCCACCAGCACCTTCGCGCCGCAGCCGATCGCCCGCTCGTCGACGACGAGATCGCCCTGGTGCAGGTCGTACGTCGGGCCTCCCGGCGTCCGGGTGCCGAGGCGGCCCATGGCCCCCGGTACCTCGGTGAGGTACCACGCGAAGTCCTCGCCACCGAGGGACTGCACCGTGGTCCCGAGGACGACGCCGGCCGCCTGGGCCCCGTCGCGCAGCGACTCGACGGAGGGGGCGGCGTTGACCACGGGAGGGACGCCCTGGGTGTAGCGCAGCTCGGCGGTCACCGCATACGGGGCCACCACGGCGTCGACGAGCTCCTGCACCAGCGGTCCCACCTCCTGCCAGAGCCCGGCGTCGAGCATCCGCAGGGTGCCGCTGGCGGTGCCGACCGACGGGATGACGTTCTGGGCGCCCCCGGCGTGGATGCTCCCCCAGACCAGGGCGGCGCCGGAGCGGGGGTCGACCCGCCGGCCCAGCGCGGCCGGCACATCGGTGACGACCTTGGCGAGTGCATACGTCAGGTCCTGGGTCAGGTGGGGTCGCGAGGTGTGACCACCGTGGCCCTTGAGGGTGACCTCGACGCTGTCGGAGGCCGCGGTGACCGGTCCGACGAGCAGGCCGATCTCGCCGACGTCGCGGCCCGGGTCGCTGTGCAGGGCGAAGACCTCGTCGACGCCGTCGAGCCAGCCCCCGTCGATCACCTCGTGCGCGCCCCCGGGGATGACCTCCTCGGCCGGCTGGAAGATGAGCCGTACGGCGATCCCCGCGTCGGCGAGCGCCTGCTGCTGGGTGGCGAGCGCCAGACCCGCCCCGAGGACGACGGTCGTATGCAGGTCGTGCCCGCAGGCGTGGGCGACGCCCTCGCAGGTCGAGGCCCACGGCAGCCCGGTGCGCTCGGGCACGGGCAGGGCGTCGAGGTCGGCGCGCAGGGCCACGCGGTAGGTGGGGTGCTCGGCACCGAGGTCGACGACGACCCCGCTCCCCTCGAGCTCGTGCGGCTCCAGCCCGGCCCGGCGCAGGCGCTCGGCCACCACCCGGCTGGTGCGGACCTCCAGGCGGGAGAGCTCGGGATGGGCGTGCAGGTCCCGACGCAGCACGACGAGCTCGGGGTCGAGCTCGTCGATGGTGACGTGGAGGACGGGGAGCAGGGGGTCCATGGTGACCTCCCACGTTACCCAACCGCTGCCGCCCCGCTCGCCGGCCACGGCTACGCTCCCGGCATGTCGTCCGCCGGCCCGCGAGGACCACGGCCGGTGGTCGTCGTGGGCGACGTGGGGCTCGACGTGCTCGTCCGCCCCGACCGCCCGGTCGCCCGCGGTGACGACACCCCGAGCCGTACCCGTCTGGTGCCCGGTGGCGCGGGCGGCAACACCGCCGCCTGGCTGGCCGCGTCCGGCATACCGGTCGCCCTTGTGAGCCGCGTGGGCGACGACGACGCGGCTCGGGCGGCGCGCCGCCCGCTGGAGGCCGGCGGCGTCGTCTGTCGCTTCGTCACCGACCCCGACCTGAGCACCTGCATCGTCGTGGTCGTGGTCGAGCCCGACGGGCGCACGATGCTGCCCGACCGGGGAGCCAACGCCGCTCTCTGCCCGGCCGACCTCGACCTCGGTGGTGCCGCACGGGCCGCCGCGGAGGCCGGCGGCCTCGACCCGGACGCCCGCCCGCACCTGCACCTGAGCGGCTTCGTCCTGCTCGACGCCCGCTCGCGACCAGCCGGCCTGGCCGCCCTCGACGAGGCCCGGCGGTCGGGGTGGACGACGTCGGTCGATCCGCAGGCGGCCAGCCACCTCGACACGGTCGGCGCCGCGACCTTCCTCGCCTGGGTGAGCGGGGTCGACCTGCTGCTGCCCAACGCTCCCGAGGCCGCCGCGTTGGGCGGTGACCGCGTGATGCTGGAGGCGGCCCGTGAGGTGGCCGTGTCCGCGGGTCCGCAGGGGGCGCGCTGGCTCAGCCCCACGCATACGTGGGAGGTCGCGGCCCCCGCCGTCTCGGGGGGCGACGCGACGGGCTGTGGTGACGCGTTCGACGCGGGGGTCCTGGCCGCGTGGACGGCCGGCGCTGGGGCGCAGGAATGCCTCGCGCGCGGGGTCCGGCTCGGCAGCGCGGCCGCGGGACGGGAGGGGGCGCGGCCCTGACGCTAGAAGGCGTCGCGCGGCACGTAGGTGCCCCAGACCTCACGCAGCGCGTGGGCGACCTCGCCCCCGGTGGCCCGCAGGCGCAGCGCCTCCTTCATAGGGTAGAGGACGTTGTCGGTGCCGGCCGCCGCGGTCTTCAGCTCGGCCAGCGCCGCGGTGACCGCCTCGTTGTCGCGCTCGGCGCGCAAGGTCGCGAGCCGGGCCACCTGCTCCTGCTCGATCAGGGGGTTGACCCGCAGCGGCTCGTAGGGCTCCTCGGTGTCGACCGTGAAGCGGTTGAGCCCGACCACCGTGCGCTCCTTGTTGTCGATCTCGAGCGCGATCCGGTAGGCGCTGCGCTCGATCTCGCTCTTCTGGAAGCCCTGCTCGATGGCGGCGACCGCACCGCCTTTGTCCTCGACCGACTGCATCAGCTCAAGGACAGCCCGCTCCATGTCGTCGGTCATCGCCTCCATCGCGTACGAGCCGGCGAAGGGGTCGACCGTCTTGGTCACGTCGGTCTCGTAGGCGATGACCTGCTGGGTGCGCAG
>JBDSYO010000191.1:0-3976 GCA_039925625.1 Lapillicoccus sp.
CCCGCCGGTCCAGGCCTGGTCCCAGAACCGCCACTCGAGGTCGGTCGCCTGCTGGTACGCGTCAAGCATGGCCTCGTCGTGGTGGGGCGCCGCCGCGGCGAGCGCGTCGACGGCCCGCTCGGCGAGCGCGACCGCCTCGGCGAACGCCGGACCGTCGTAGGTGTCGATCCACACGCCATAGGGGTGGCCGTCGTGGCGGTGGGCGACCAGCGCGCGGCCGACCTCGAGGTAGACCCGGAAGCACGGCAGCACCGCGGCTGCTGCGACTTCGACCGGGGCGGTCGTGGCGGCGCCGGCGAGGAAGCCGGTATAGGCCGCGCAGGCCGGGCTCATCGGCGCCGTGTCGGGAGCGTCGGGGTCGATGCCACGCGGGGTGAGGATCGAGCGGTGCAGCTCGCGCTCCGCGACGACGGCCCCCTGCGCGAACCCGGCGAAGAGCCCCACGCCGGCGGTGTCGGGCATCCGGGAGGCGATGAGGGCGAGCGTGCGCGCGTACGAGGCGAGGTAGTGGGCGTCGTCGAGCAGGTAGCCGACGAACACCGCCTCGGGGAGCGAGCCGTCGCCGAGGCCGGTGACGAACGGGTGCACCAGGATGTCGGCGAAGCGGGGTTGCACGCTCTCCCAGGCCATGGCGGAGAACGGGGCCGGCGTCATGATGACCCCCTCTGGTCGACGAGATGGTCGACCGGGCCGTGCCCCGCGCCGACGGTCTGCAGCGCGCCGGACTCGAGCGCGCGGGTGAGGTAGGCCTTGGCCGCGGCGACGGCGTCGGGGAGCGAGGCACCGCGCGCCAGCCCGGCGGCCACGGCGGACGACAGCGTGCACCCCGTGCCGTGCGTATGCGCGGTGTCGACCCGGCGGGCCCGGAACCACTGCTCGCCCTCGGCACTCACCAGGAGGTCGTCGGCGTCGTCGCCGTCGCTGTGCCCGCCCTTGACCAGCACGGCCCCGGCGCCCAGGGCCAGGAGGGCGTGCGCGGCGCGGGTCATGCCGTCTGCGTCGCCAACGCGCACACCGGTCAGGGCCTCGGCCTCGGGCCGGTTGGGGGTCACGACCGTCGCGAGGGGTAGCAGCCGGGTGCGGATGGCCTCGACCGCCTCGTCGGGGACGAGCCGGTCGCCGGACGTCGCCACCAGCACCGGGTCGAGGACGACGGCGGGCACCGGGTGACGCTGCAGCATGTCGGCGACGGCTCCGACGAGGGCCGCGTCGCCCAGCATGCCGATCTTGACCGCGCGCACGTCGAGATCGGTCACGACGGCCTCGTACTGAGCGACGACGAAAGCCGGGGTGACCGGCAGGATCCCGTGGACCCCCAGGGTGTTCTGGGCGGTGAGCGCGGTGACGACGCTGGCGCCGTAGACGCCGAAGGCGACGGCGGTCTTGAGGTCGGCCTGGATCCCTGCGCCGCCCGATGAGTCGGAACCGGCGATGGTCAGCATGACCGGTACGCGGGTGGACGCCGCCGTCACGTTCCGGCCCCCGCCGCGGGCCGTGAAGAGAGGGCCCGGTCGACCTCGGCCCGCAGCCGGCGAGCGGCCTGTGTCGGGTCGGCGGCTGCCCCCACCGCGGAGACCACCGCGACCCCCGAAGCGCCCGCCTCGACGACCGAGGCGGCCGTCCTCTCGGAGATGCCGCCGATGCCGACGAGCCCACGATGCCAGCCGATCTGGCGCAGCCGGTCGGCCACCGCCCGCACCCCGTCCAGCCCGAGCGGCGCGGTCGTGTCGGTCTTGGTCGGCGTCGACCACACGGGGCTGACCGCGAGGTAGTCGCAGGCCTCCAGGGCGACCCGGTCATCGAGCTGTTCCAGACGGTTGACCGACCAGCCGACGACGGCGTGCTCACCGAGCAGGCGTCGCGCTCGCGCCGGCGGGACGTCGTCGACCCCGACGTGAATGCCGTCCACGAGACCGGCGACCTCGAGGTCGTCGTTGGCGACCACGGTGATGTGGGTGGGCAGGGCCCGGCGCAGCGAGAGGCTCGTGGCGCGGAGCCGGTCGGTGTCGTCCTTGTCGCGCACCTGCACGCACGTCACGCCCCCGGCGACCCCCGCCAGGGCGACCCGGGCCACGTCGGGGAAGCCCGGATCGGTGACGAGGTAGAGGCGCAGGTCGACCAGAGTGCGTCCGGGAGCGACACCGAGCGTCTCGGACCCGGGCATCACGCGACCTCGATGCGTGCCGACCCTGTCCGGCCGCGGTCCAGGGCCGCGAGCTCGTCGAGCAGGGCGACGCGCAGCGAGCCAGGCCCCTCGGCGCGCACCCCGGCCCGCTCGCCGGCGACGGCCAGCATGGTCATCGCCGCGAGCGCCGCCTCCAGCGGCCGGTCGGCGGCCACGCCGAGGGTCGCGCCGACAAGAGCGGAGGCTGAGCAGCCGAGCGCCGTGACCATCGGCATCCGGTCGTCGCCGCCGTGCAGGCGTACTACCCGTTCGCCGTCCGTCACCACGTCCACGCGCCCGCTGACCACGACGACCGCGGCATACCGGCGAGCGACCTCGCGGGCCGCCTCGACGGCGTCGTCGCTCGACGCGAGGCTGTCGACGCCCCGCCCGGCGTTCGCCGCCGTCGCGATGGACAGGATCTCGCCGGCGTTGCCCCGGATGACCGCCGGGCGGTGCACGAGCAGACCGGCGACGAGCTCGCGGCGGTATGCCGTGGCCCCGACCGCGACGGGGTCGAGCACCCAGGGGGTGCCCGCGGCGGCGGCACCCTCGACCGCGGCGGTCATCCCCGCGGCCCAGGACGGCGACGGGGTGCCGATGTTGACGCAGAGGGCCGAGGCGATGGCCGCGAACTCCCCCGACTCCCGGGCGTCGTGCACCATGGCCGGCGAGGCGCCGACGGCGTTGAGGACGTTGGCCGCGAGGTCCATCGAGACGAAGTTCGTGATGACCTGCACCAACGGGGACTCGGTGCGGACCCGCTCGACGATGTCGGTCACCGCCTCGCCCAGGGCCGCGGTGGTCAGCTGGTCGGTCGATGCCGTCATGGCAGGCTCCCTCGCGCCGGTACTAGCCGGATCAGGTTCGTCGGGTGTCATCTCAGCCCCTGGTGGGGCACCCCGGCCTCGGTCGTGCTGGACGGCACTGTAGCGAGCCGCCCTGGACGACCCGTCAGTGCGTCCAGGGGGACGCGGCGGCGACCTCCTCGGCCGTCGCGGTGCCCAGCTGGTCGAGCTCCGACTCACGCACCGCGGTGACGGCGTCGACGAGGGGGGCGCCCAGGGCGCGACGTAGCGTGCGGTCGCCGCGGAACGCGTCGACCGACTCGCGAAGGCTCGTCGGCAGTCGGGCGATCCCGCGAAGAGCGAGCTCCTCGTCGCCGAGGGCCGCCGGGTCGACGTCGACCGGGTCGGGCAGCGGCGCCGGGTCCGCGCCGGCCGCGAGGACCCCGGCGAGAAGCAGGTAGGGGTTGGCGTGGAGGTCGACGCACTTGACCTCGAGGTTGGCCGCCCAGCCCTCGCTGCCCGCCGTCAAGCCGCCCGCCGACGAGGTCGCGGCCGCCCTGCGGAACGTCGACCCGGCGCGTCTCGTCAGCCGCACGGTCAGCGGCTGGCTCGCCCACACGGCGCTCGAACTGGGACTGCCGCTGCAGGTGCACACGGGGTACGGCGACCCGGACCTCGGCCTCGCCACCCACAACACGGGCGCGCTGTCGGTGTCGGTGCTGCGCGAGACGCTCGAGCTGGTGCCGTTCGGGGCGCTGCTCTTCTCGACCGACGCCTACGGCCTGGCCGAGCTCTTCTACCTCGGAGCGTCGCTGTTCCGACGGGCGTTCGACGGTGTCGTCGACCCACTCGTCGCGGCGGGAGAGATGGCCGAGTCCGACGCCGACCGGCTGGCCGCGATGGTCGCACGCGACACCGCGAGCCGGGTCTACGGGCTCTGAGCCCCCGCGTGCTGGCTCGCCCACGCATACATCGCAACGGCCGCCGCCGCCCCCGCGTTGACCGACCGGGTCGAGCCGTACTG
>JBDSYO010000192.1:0-7294 GCA_039925625.1 Lapillicoccus sp.
ACGCGTCCGAGCTCGCGCGGGCGGTGCGCGAGGCGGCGGACGTCGACGATGCGCCCACCGTCATCCGGTTCTCGAAGCAGAACCCGCCGGCGCCACTCCCGGCCCGGCGGACGGTCGGGTCGGTCGACGTGCTCGTCGAACCCGCCGCGGACGCCCCCGTCGAGCTGCTCCTCGTCGGGCTGGGGGAGATGGCCACGACCGCCGTCGCGGTGGCCGAGAAGCTGACGGCGCAGGGGCATACGGTGCGGGTCGTCGACCCCCGGTGGTGCCTCCCCGTCAGCGACGACCTCGTCGCCCTCACCCGTGACGCCGGGGTCGTGGCCGTGGTCGAGGACAACCTCGTCGTGGGCGGTGTGGGGTCGCAGATCGCGCTGGCGTTGCAGCAGCAGGGGATCCACGTCCCCGTGCACCTCCACGGCATCCCGAAGCGCTTCCTCGACCACGGCTCGCGCGGCGAGGTGCTCGAGGAGATCGGCCTGACCCCCGACGCGCTCGCCGACCGGCTGACGGCGGTCCTCGGGGGCTGACCGGCCGCCGGCGGGGGCCTGGTGCGGCACCACACGCCGCCCTCGCCGTTGTGGCTGGCCACGCCATGAGGCCGGCGTCGGCGTTCCCGTACGTTCGCCACCAGCGGCCAGGAGGTGACCGTCGCACGCGCCGAGGCGTGCTCACCTGGCTCACTCTGGAGGACCACATGTCGAACCGATGGACGAGCGCCCTGACGGCCGGGTTGGCGGCCCTCTCACTGGCGGCCCTAGGGGCCTGCGGCAGCCCGGGCGCGAGCAGCCCCGGGGCCCCCGCCGGCACGGCCGGGTCGGGCTCGACCGGGGGCGCCGCGGGTGGCGCGCCCTACAAGGTGGGCCTCGTCTACAGCAAGACCGGCGCCCTCGCGGCCTACGGGACGCAGTACGAGGCCTCCTTCAAGGTCGGTCTCGACTACGCGACCAAGGGCACCGGCGCGGTCAACGGCCACCCCGTGCAGGTCTCCGAGGCCGACGACGCCGGTGACCCGGCGAAGGCGGTGCAGGCCGTGACCGCCGCGATCGGCGACGGCGCGAAGATCATCGCCGGATCCACCGCCTCGGGCGTCGCGCTGCAGGTGGCCCCGCTCGCCAAGGACAACAAGGTCCTGTTCATCTCCGGCCCGGCGGCGACCGACGCCGTCACCGGCGCCAACAAGTACACGTTCCGCTCGGGTCGCCAGACCTACCAGGACATCGCGACCGCGGGCACCATCGTCGGCGACATCAGCGGCAGGAAGGTCACCGTCTTCGCGCAGGACAGCGCCTTCGGCAAGGCCAACGAGGCCGGCGTCCAGGCCGTGCTGGGGGCCAAGGGGGCCAAGGTCAGCTCGGTCCTCGTGCCCGCGGCCGCCACCGACTTCACCCCGTTCGCCACCCAGGTCAAGGGCCAGTCGCCCGACCTGCTCTTCGTCGCGTGGGCCGGGACGAACGCGACCCAGATGTGGCAGACCCTGTCGCAGCAGGGCCTGTTCGACACGACGAAGGTCGTGACCGGCCTCGACATCAAGCCCACCCACGCGCTCTTCGGCGAGGCGGGCGACAAGATCTCGTTCCTCTCGCACTTCTTCGCCGGAGCGGCCGACAACGCCGAGTACCAGGCGCTCGCCGCCGGTCTGAAGAAGCAGGGCCAGGAGGTCGACCTCTTCACCGACGACGGGTTCGTCGCCGCCCAGATGGTCGTGCGCGCCTTGTCCCAGGGGGGCGACGACGTCGAGAAGATGGTGACGTCCCTGGAGGGCTGGCAGTTCGCCGGGCCCAAGGGCGCCATGGAGATCCGGGCGGCCGACCACGCCCTGCTGCAGCCGATGTTCACCGCGAAGCTGGTCAAGAACGGGTCGACGTTCGCGCCGCAGCTCGTGTCCACCCTCAAGCCCAACGACGTCGCGCCGCCCGTCGCGCAGATGAAGTGACGGGGGCGACCGGAGGCATCGAGGCGGTCAGGGTCGGGTGGCACGTCGGGGGCGCGCGCATCCTCGAGGACGTCTCGCTGTCGGTGGCGCCGGGGAAGCTGCTCGGCATCATCGGGCCGAACGGTGCGGGCAAGTCCTCGCTCGTCAACATCCTCTCGGGCGTGCGCCGGCCGTCGACGGGCACGGTGCGGCTCGGCGGCCGTGACGTGACCAGGAGGTCCGCGACCGCCCGGGCGCGGCTGGGGCTGGCCCGCTCGTTCCAGACCTCGGCGCTCTTCGACGGCCTCACTGCCGACGAGAACGTCCGGCTGGCCGTGCAGGCGTCACGCCCCGCTGCGGCGAGCCCCTGGCGTCGGGTGCGCCGCGAGTCGGACGAGCGCGTCCGCGCGCTGCAGGAGCGCGTCCGGATGCCGGGCCGGGGTGACGTCCCCGCCGTCGGGCTCTCGCACGGCGAGCGGCGCAAGCTCGAGCTGGCCATGGCCCTCGCCTCCGAGCCCTCGGTCCTGCTCCTCGACGAGCCGATGGCGGGGGTGTCGGCCGAGGACGTCGACGGGCTGACCGAGATCATCGGCGAGGTGCGCGACAGTGGCGTCGCTGTTGTCATGGTCGAGCACCACATGCACGTCGTCCTGGGCCTGGCCGACCACGTCGCTGTGCTCCACCACGGCGAGGTGCTCGCGGTCGGCACCGCCGACGAGGTCACCGGTGACGAGCGGGTGCAGCAGGCATACCTGGGGGCGGCGCTGTGAGCCTTCCGAGCCCGGTGAGCCCCACGAAGCCGGTCCTCGAGGTCGACGACCTGCACGTGCGCTACGGCGGGTCGCACATCCTCCAGGGCATCGGGTTCGAGGTACCAGCCCGAGGGGTCACCGCCCTGCTGGGGCGCAACGGGGTCGGCAAGACGACCACCCTCAAGGCGATCCTGGGCCTGGCCCCCCGACAAGGTCGGATCCTGCTGCAGGGCAACGACATCAGCGGCTGGAGGACGGCGCGCATCGTCCGTGAGGGTGTCGGCTACGTACCTGAGGACCGCGAAGTCTTCGGTGGGCTCACCGTGGAGGAGAACTTGCGGCTCGTCGGCCGCGACATCGGGGTCGACGCGCCGGCCGTGACCGAGCTGTTCCCGGACCTCGTGGGCCGGCGCCGTCAGAAGGCCGGCACGCTCTCCGGCGGGCAGCAGCAGATGGTCGCCCTGGCGCGGGTCCTCGTGCGCGACAACGCCCTTCTGCTCGTCGACGAGCCCACGAAGGGCCTGGCGCCCAAGCTCGTCACGGAGGTGGCCGACGTGCTGGCCCGGGTCGCCGAGACGACCCCCATCCTGCTCGTCGAGCAGAACCTCCCACTCGTGCGCCGCATCGCCGACACGGTCGTCGTCCTGGACGCCGGTCGCGTCGCCCACCGGGGCGACGCCAAGGCCCTGCTCGCCGACCAAGACCTCACCCGCGAGCTGCTCGGCGTCTCGCTGCGCCGCGCGACGGCGCCCACGTCCGACCGGGAGGCCACCCGATGAGCACCGCCGTGCTGCTCGTCGTCACCGGCCTCGGTCTGGGGGCGCTCTACTTCCTCGCCGCGTCGGGCCTCAGCCTCATCTACGGGCTCATGGGAGTGCTGAACTTCGCCCACGGGGCGTTCATGGTCGCGGGAGCGTATGCCGCGTGGCTCACCGTGGGTGCCCTGCCGGGGTCGCTAGACGTCGGGCTGCGCCTGACCGTCGCGGTCGTCGTGGCCGCCCTGACCGGGGCGGTCGTCGGCCTCGTCGTCGAGGTGGTCCTCATCCGCCCGCTCTACCGACGGCACATCCAGCAGGTGCTGGTCACCGTGGGTCTGTCGCTCGCGGCCACCGCTGCGGTGCAAGGGATCTGGGGCTCGGACCCACATCCCCTCGAGCGTCCCGCGTGGGTGTCGGGCACGACCGCGGTGGCCGGTGCGCAGGTGCCGAACGACCGGTTCCTCTACGTCGCCGTTGCCGTGGTCGTCTTCCTGGGCCTACTGGCGCTGCTGCGCCTCACCCGGCTCGGCCTCGTCATCCGGGCCGGCGTCGAGAACCGCACGATGGTCGAGGCCCTCGGCATCGACGTGCAGCGCACCTTCACCATCGTCTTCGCGCTCGGCGGTGCGGCGGCCGGGTTGGCGGGGGTCCTCTACGCCACCTACGCCGGCAGCGTCTCGCCCGGTCAGGGGGCCTCGCTGCTCATCTACGCGTTCATCGTCGTCGTCATCGGCGGCATGGGGTCGTTCACGGGCACCGCGGTCGCGGCCGTCGTCGTCGGCCTCGTGCAGCAGCTGGCCAACTACTACGCGGCGAGCGGAGTCGGCGACCTCTCGGTCGTCCTGCTGCTCGCTCTGGTGCTCCTCGTCCGCCGTCCGTCGATCGAGGGGAGCCCCGCATGAGGGTCGTGCGTGCCGTCCCCCCGCTGCTGCTCGTGGCCCTCCTGGCCTACCTGCCGTACGTCCCTCAGACCGTCCCGTGGGTGCTGCCCGACCGGGTCAACGGGCCCGGCTCGATGCAGCTGCTTGCGGTCTGCCTCACCCTGGCGGGCATCGCCCTCTCCTACGACGTGCTCTTCGGACGCACGGGCCTGCTCAGCTTCGGTCACGCCCTCGTCGTCGCCTCCGGCAGCTACCTGCTGACCATGACCATGGCCGCCTGGTCGCTGCCGCTCTGGCTCGCGGCCGTCGTCGCACTGGCCGGCACCACCGTGCTGGCCCTCGTGGTCGGGGCGATCTCGCTGCGGGTCGGCGGCATTGCCTTCGCCATGGTGACGCTCGCGTTCGCCCAGGCCGTCTCGATCGTCGTGCTGCGCAACCCCGGTGGCCTCACCGGCGGCGAGGAGGGAAAGGCCGTCAACCGCGCCTCGCTGCCCGACGCGCTCGTCGGAGTGGCCAACGCGCCCTACCGCTACTGGCTGGCCCTGGCCTTCGTCGTCGTCGCCTACCTCGTCGTGACGTGGCTGGTGCACTCGCGGGCCGGGCACGCCCTGGCCGCTGTGCGGGAGAACGAGGCGCGGGCGGCCGTGCTGGGGTTCGGGGTCTACCGCACCAAGCTGCTGGCCGTCGTCGTCGCCGCGGTCCTCGGCGGCCTCGGCGGCATCGTGCACGCCGTCGTGCTCGGCGGCTCCAACCCGCACATCACCACCCCGGAGTTCACCCTGTCGCTCCTCGTCATGGTCGTCCTGGGTGGCGCAGGGAGCCGGTGGGGGGCGCTGCTCGGGGGGTTCCTCTACACGTATGCCGACGCCCGCCTCGTCGAGCTGTCGGGCGCGCCCGCGTTGGCGGGACTGCCCGACGGCCTGCGGACCGTCCTGTCGCAGCCCCTGTTCGTGCTGGGCCTGTTGTTCGTCGTCGTCGTCTACTTCGCCCCGTCCGGTCTCACCGGAGTCATCAGGCGCCGCCGCCGCCCCGGTGGGCTGGCGCGACCGGTCACGGCCCGGAGGGAGACCCCGTGAGCCCCGACCAGGACGGGTTCCGGATCGAGCTGCCCGAGGGCAACCTGGACGTGCACGACCTGAGCGTCGGGACACCCGACGCGGACGCACCGGTCGTCGTGGGAGTCCACGGGATCACGGCCAACGGCCTGTCGTGGGTCAGCGTCGCCGAGGAGGTGTCCCGTCGTCGAGGGCCGGGTTCGGTCCGGTTCCTCGCGCCGGACCTGCGCGGCCGGGGCAGCAGCCGCAGCGCTCCGGGCCCGTACGGCCTCACCGTCCACGCCGACGACCTGCTCGCGATCGCCGACGTGTTCGGTACGCGACCGGTGCTGGTGGGCCATTCGATGGGGGCCTTCGTCGTGGCCGTCGCCGCCGCCCGCGCTCCCCACCGCGTGTCCGCGGCCGTCCTCGTCGACGGCGGGTTCGCCTTCCCCGCCCCGCCGGACCTCGACATCGACGCCCTGCTCACCGCGGTGATCGGGCCCGCGATGCAACGCCTGACGATGCGGTTCGACGGCCCCGACGCCTACCTCGGCTTCTGGCGCGACCACCCGGCCATCGGCCCGCTGCTCCAGGGGCCGCGCGGGCCCGAGGTGCGTCGCTACCTGCTGCACGACCTCGTCCCCGCCCCCGAGGGCCACGGGTGGGCCAGCTCGTGCGTGCTCGACGCCGTGCGCGCCGACGGCGCCGACGTGCTGACCAGCCCCGAGGCGCATACGGCGGCGGCCAAGGCGGCGGCGGCCGCGGTCCCGGTCGAGCTGGTCTGGGCCGAGCGCGGGCTCATGGACGAGGCGCAGGGCCTCTTCGACGACGCCCGCCTCGCCGCCCTCGCCCTGCCGGAGTCGGTACGCGTCACCGGCGTCGCGGGGGCGAACCACTACTCGGTGGTCATCGCCGACGCCGGCGTGGCGGCCGTCGTCGACGCGGTCGAACGGGCCCTCGACCCCTCCTGACCCCCCTCGGCTTCCGGCAGTCCGGGAGGGGTGGGGGGCGGCGTCAGGAGGGCCCGGGCATCAGACGCAGCAGGCGCAGGGCCAGCTGGATCTCCAGGGCCCGGTCCGGCTGCAGCCACGTCGGCCCCAGCAGGGCGGTGATCCGCTCGAGGCGCTGCGCGACGGTGTTGACGTGCACGTGCAGGCGGGTGGCCGTATGCCGCGGGCTGCATCCGGCGGCGAAGAAGGCCTCCAGGGTGCCGAGGAGGTTGGTTCCCCTCAGGTCGTCGTAGTCGGTGACCGCACCCAGGGTGTCGGTCACATAGGCGGCGATGTCGGGGGTCGTCCCGACGACGAGCCCGGCGAACCCGAGGTCGGCGGAGGCGGCCCCCGTGCCCACATGCCCCAGCGCGACCATGGCCCGGACCGTGCGGACGGCCTCCCCGAACCCCGCCTCGACGGCCTCGACCCCCGTCAGCGGGCCGACTCCGGCGACCGTCGCCGAGGCGGTGCGGGCGAGGCGCTGGGCCACGCTGCGGGCCAGGGCTCCGGGGTCCGTACCGGCGACGAGGGCCACGACGACGCCGCCGTGGTCACCGACGACACCGCGCCCGTCGACCGCGGCATGCGCCGAGAACACCAGCGCCCGGCGCGCCACCGAGTCGGGCGCGGTCACCGCGAGCAGGCAGAACGGCTTAGCGGTGTCGACGCCGTACTGCCGCACGGCCGAGGCCAGCTCGGTCCGGTTGCCGCGGCCCGCAACGAGATCGGCGACGAGGTCGGTGCGCATCTGCTGCTGGGCGTCGGCAGTCTGGCGCTCGAAGAGCATGACGAGCGCCGTGACGAGAGCGGCCCGTTCGACCGTGCGCCGGTCGGCGTCGTCCAGCGGCCGCGCGACGTCACCGACGACGAGCAGGCCGAGCGCCTGATGCGCGGCGGTGATCGTCACGGCATACCGGTCGCCGAGGTCGACGAGCCGGCCGGCCGCGGCGGGGTTGGCGGCC
>JBDSYO010000193.1:0-3380 GCA_039925625.1 Lapillicoccus sp.
CACCCGACCCACCCGAGCAAGGAGCTTCATCGATGAGACTCTCCACCACCGGCAAGACCGCCGCCGTCGTCGGCCTCACCGCTGCGCTGGCCCTCTCCGGCTGCACGAAGAAGAACGACGACAGCACCACGTCGGGCTCCGGGGCGGCCGGCACGGCCGGCAGCTCCGCCAACAGCGGGGCCAAGAAGAAGATCGCCTTCGTCCCGAAGCTGCAGGGCATCCCCTACTTCGAGGCGATGAACGCCGGCGGCCAGGCCGCGGCCAAGGACCTCAACATCGAGTGGCTCTACCAGGGGCCGACCCAGGCCGACGCCGCGGCGCAGGCCCAGATCGTGCGGTCCTACATCCAGCAGAAGGTCGACACCCTCATCGTCGCCCCGAACGACCCCGACTCGATGGCCCCGGTGCTCCAGCAGGCCAAGGACGCCGGCATCCACGTCCTCACCTCCGACACGGACGCCCCGAACTCGGTCCGTGAGGCGTTCGTCTCGCAGGCCTCCACCGAGGGCATCGGCACCGCCCTCGTCGACGAGCTCGCCAAGCCGATGGGCAACAAAGGCAAGTACGCCATCGTGTCCTGCGGCGAGACGGCGCAGAACCTCAACGGCTGGATCGCGGTGCAGAAGAAGGTCACGGCCGACAAGTACAAGGACCTGACCATCGTCGACACCGTGTATGCCGGTGAGGACCAGAACAAGGCCACCCAGATGGCGACCGACCTGATGAACGCCCACCCCGACCTCACCGGACTCGTCGGCGAGTGCACCTCGTCGGCCCCCGGCGTGGCCCAGGCGGTCAAGGACGCGGGGAAGATCGGCAAGGTCTTCACCGTCGGCCTCGGCACGCCCAAGTCGATGGCGCCCTACCTCCAGGACGGCTCGTCGTCGGCCTCGATCCTCTGGGACGTGCAGAACCTCGGCTACCTCACCGCCTGGGCCGGGCTGCAGGCCGCGAACGGCAAGGCCTTCGCGGCGAGCAACAACGTGAACGCCAAGCTGCCCTCCGTCGCCTACGACACGTCGACCAAGATCCTGCTGCTCGGGCCGCCGCTCAGCATCACCAAGGACAACGTCGCTCAGTTCAGCTACTGATCAACTACCGACCGGTCGCGGGACGCCAGAAGGGAACGGACGTGGACGCCCGGCTCGAGCTGAGGGACATCTCCAAGCGGTACGGCGGTGTGCGCGCCATCCGTCACGCGGACCTCGTCGTCGAGCCGGGCACCGTCCACGCCGTCGTGGGTGAGAACGGCGCCGGCAAGTCGACGCTCATCAAGATCGTCGCCGGCGCCGAGAGCGCCGACACGGGGACGATGACCTTCGAGGGTGCGCCGATGCACGTCTCCTCGACCCAGGAGGCCATGGCCTACGGCATCCAGACCGTCTATCAGGAGCCCCAGCTGTTCGCCGAGCTCACCGTGTCGGAGAACATCTTCGTCGGCCGCGAGATCGTGTCGGGCGGCCGCGTCGACTGGGCTGCCCAGCACGAGAAGGTCCTCGAGCTGCTCGCCCTCCTCGGCCTGCCCGAGCGGTACGCCACGCGCGCGGTCGGCGACCTGTCGATCGCCGAGCAGCAGCAGGTCTCCATCGCCAAGGCGCTGGCCGGTAACGCCAAGATCCTCATCCTCGACGAACCCTCGGCCATCCTCACCGACTCGGAGATCGAGGTGCTGTTCACGGTCGTGCGGCGGCTCACCGAGTCGGGCGTCTCGGTCATCTACATCTCGCACCGTCTCGACGAGCTGTTCCGGATCTGCCAGCGGGTCACCGTCATGCGCGACGGCCGGACCGTCGGCACGTGGGACATCGGCGAGCTGACGCTGCGCCGCATCGTCGAGCTCATGGTGGGCGGGGCGATCGAGGAGCATACCGAGGCCCGTCAGCCCCTGTCGCTGGAGCCTCGCCTGGTGCTGGAGAACCTCACCGTCGACGGGCACTTCCACGACGTCAGCGTCAGCGTCCGACCCGGGGAGATCGTCGGCCTCTACGGCCTCGTCGGCTCCGGTGTCGCGGAGATCGCGGAGGCCATCTACGGCATGCGTCACCCGACCGGGGGCCGGATCCTGTTGGAGGGCAAGGCGTTCGCGCCCAAGCATCCCCGCGACGCCCAGCGTGGGGGCATCGCCCTCCTGCCCGCCAACCGCAAGGCCCAGGGCATGTTCTCGTTCCAGCCCATCGCGTTCAACATCTCGGTGGCCCATCTGCCACTGCTGTCCAAGGCGCGCTTCTGGATGGACCGCAAGCGGGAGACCTCGGTGGCCAAGGACATGATCGGACGGCTGTCGATCAAGACGCCCAGCGAGCGACAGCCGATCTCCGCCATGTCCGGCGGCAACGCCCAGAAAGTCGTCCTCGCGCGTCAGCTCGTGGAGCGGCCTGCGGTGCTGGTGCTCGCCGAGCCCACCCAGGGCGTCGATGTCGGTGCCAAGGAGGAGATCCACCGGATCATCGCCGCGCTCGCCGACGAGGGCACCGCGGTCCTCGTCGCCACTTCGGACCTGAGCGAGGCATTGCGCATCAGCGACCGGCTGCAGATCGTGCGCGCCGGCACGACGACCGCCGAGTTCGGGCCCGGGGCGCAGCAGGCCGACGTGCTCGCCGCGGCGGCCGGCGAGGAGCAGCACCACGAGCGCAGTCCCGAGCCCGTGAGGGAGCAGTCATGACGACGACCGAGCTCGAGCCGCATCGGGTGGACCCGCCGGGCCGCCCGGCGCGCGTCGCCCGACGCATCCTCCCCTCACCGGTGACGGGGCAGGAGTGGGTGCTGGTCGGCATCCTCGTCATCCTGTGGGTGGTCCTGTCGTTCACGACACCCGCCTTCGCCACCGCGGGGTCATGGCAGCCGCTCCTCGCCTCGGTGGCCCCCATCGCGCTCATGGGGGTCGGGATGACCATGGTCATCATCACCGGTGGGATCGACGTCTCCGTCGGTGGAGCCATGATGGTCACCGGCGTGACGACGGCGAAGCTGCTGGTGGACCAAGGGGTCTCGCTCGTCGTCGCGGTGCTGTGCGCCATGCTGCTGGGGGCGGTGCTCGGCCTCGTCAACGGTCTGCTCATCGCCTACGGCCACGTGCACGCGATCATCATCACGTTCGGCACGGCCAACCTCTTCCAGTTCGTCGGCCGCCAGATCTTCGGCAGCCAGACCGTCAACGGGATCCCCGGCACGCTCGAGCTCTTCGGTCGCGGTGAGGGTGGCCGGACGTTCGGCCTGCCCCACAGCTTCGTGCTGACCCTCGTCGTCGCCGCGGCCGCCTGGGTCTACCTCCGGCACGCGCGCGGCGGCCGCCACCTGTACGCCATCGGCGGCGACCCACTCGCCGCCCGGCTCGCGGGCATACGGGTGCCGCGCTACACGGTGATGACGTATGCGCTGAC
>JBDSYO010000194.1:0-4100 GCA_039925625.1 Lapillicoccus sp.
TCACGGCTGCCCCTCCGCCTGGATCGCCGTGATGGCGACGGTGTTGACGATGTCCTGCACCAGCGCTCCTCGGGACAGGTCGTTGACCGGCTTGCGCAGGCCCTGGAGGACCGGGCCGACGGCCACCGCGCCCGCACTGCGCTGCACGGCCTTGTAGGTGTTGTTCCCCGTGTTGAGGTCGGGGAAGACGAGCACCGTGGCCCGGCCGGCGACGGGGCTGTCCTTGAGCTTCGTCGCGGCGACCGCGGCGTCCACGGCCGCGTCGTACTGGATCGGTCCCTCGACGGAGAGTCCCGGTGCCCGCTCGCGCACGAGGGCGGTAGCGGCGCGCACCTTGTCGACGTCGGCGCCGCTACCCGAGCCGCCCGTGGAGTACGACAGCATGGCGATCCGCGGCTCGATGCCGAACTGCTCCGCGGTGGCCGCCGACGAGATGGCGATGTCGGCGAGCTGCTCGGCCGTCGGGTCGGGGTTGACGGCGCAGTCGCCGTAGACGAGCACCCGGTCGGGCAGACACATGAGGAAGACGGAGGACACGATATCGACCCCCGGTGACGTGCGCACGACCTCGAGGGCGGGCCGGATCGTGTGCGCGGTGGTGTGGATCGCGCCCGACACCATCCCGTCGGCCAGGCCGTCGAGCACCATCATCGTGCCGAAGTAGCTCGGGTCGACGACGACGTCCCACGCCTGGTCGGCGGTGATGCCCTTATGCTCCCGCAGCCGGGCGTACTCGGCCGCGAAGCGGGAACGCAGGGGCTCGTCGTGCGGGTCGACGAGCGAGGCGGCCGAGATGTCGAGGCCCAGCTGCGACGCCTTGGCCCGGATGCCGGCGGGGCTGCCCAGCAGGGTCAGGCGTACGACCTCGCGGCGTAGGAGCTGGTCGGCGGCACGCAGGATGCGCGGCTCCTCGCCCTCGGGCAGCACGATGTGCCGGCCCCCGGCCCTGGCCCGGTCGAGCAGCTGGTGCTCGAACATCAGCGGCGTGACCACCCCCGTGTCGCTCAGGTCGAGCCGGTCGAGGAGGCCGGCGCTGTCGACGTGCTTCTCGAAGAGGTCGAGGGCGATCTCGATCTTGTGGGTCGCGGTGCGCAGCAGGCGCGCGTTGACGGCATACAGGTCGGCCGCCGTGCGCATCGTCCCCCCGGGTGAGGTGACGAGCGGCATCTGGATGTCGAGGCCGTCCATGAGGCGCTCCACGGCCGGGGGCAGCTCGAGGCCGCCGTTGAGCACCACCCCCGACGGGGTGGGGAAGGTCTTCGCCGGGTGGGCCAGCAGCAGGCCGAGCAGGACGTCCGCCCGGTCGGGCGGGCACACGACGACGCAGCCGTCGAAGAGCCGCTCCAGGACGTTGGGCATCGTCATCGCGGCCACGAGCAGCCCCCTCGACTCGCGGTCGAGCAGAGCGTCCTCGCCATAGACCAGCTCGCCGCCCACCGCGGTGACCAGCTCGCGCACGGTGGGGGAGCCGAGTACGGGGTCGGCGGGGATCACGTAGGCCGGGACGCCGCCGGCGGTGCCCTCCAGGGCCGCGAGGGTCGGGGCCAGCTCCTGCGGCGTGACCCGGTTGGCCACGACGGCGACGACCGAGGCGTGGTGGTGCCGGGCCTCCTCGGCCGCGAGGTCGGCCGCGGTGCGTACCTGCTCGGGCGTCTGCCCGTGACTGGATACGACGAGGACCATGGGGCTGTCGAGGTTGGCCGCGATGCGGGCGTTGAAGCTGAACTCGGCGGGGGAGGCGACGTCGGTGTAGTCGGAGCCGATGACGAGCATCGCCTCGAACCGGTGGGCCACGGCGTAGTAGCGGTCGACGATGGTCGACATCGCGGCCTCGGGGTCGTGGTGCACGTCGTCGTAGTGGACGCCGGCCGCCTCCTTCGCGGTGAGGGGGGCGGGGGCGTCGGCGCCCGTCTCCAGGCGCGACAGCATGAGGTCCAGCACGTGGTCGTCCTCCGCGCGGGAGGTGCGCAGGATGGGGCGGAACACCCCCACCCGTCCCACCCGGCGGCTGAGCTGGTCGAGGAACCCGAGGGCGACGGCCGACTTCCCCGACCACCCCTCGGACGAGGCGATGTAGAGGCTGGTGGTCAGCCCGGCCATACCCAGTCCTTGATCTCCGGAAGGTCCTCGAGGTGCTCGCGGATGTAGGCCGTGTGCCGGGCGAGCATCTCGTTGCAGTATGCGGTCAGCTCCTGCCAGCGTGCCGGTCTCCTCGGGCTCCGGCGCAACGCCTCGATGGCCAGGTGGTAGCGCGACACCTTGTTGAGCACCACCATGTCGAACGGCGTCGTCGTCGTGCCCTGCTCGTTGAACCCGCGTACGTGGAACCGGCCCGGGTTGCTGCGGCCGTGGACGAGCTGGTGGACCGCCCGGGGGTAGCCGTGGAACGCGAAGACGACGGGCTTGTCCGGGGTGAACAGCTCGTCGAAGACCGAGTCGGTGTAGCCGTGCGGGTGGTCGTTCTCCGGCAGCAGGGCCATGAGGTCGACGACGTCGACGAACCGCACCTTGAGGTCGGGGGTCCACTCGCGCAGCAGCTGCGCGGCGGCCAGGGCCTCCTGCGTCGGCACGTCGCCGGAGGCGGCGAGCACGACGTCGGGCGTCTCGCCCGGCTTGGCGGTCGACGCCCAGTCCCACACCCCGGCGCCCGCGGCGCACAGGGCGTTGGCGGCCTCCAGGTCGAGGTACTGGAGGTGCGGCTGCTTGTCGAGGACGATGAGGTTGACGTGGTCGGTGCTGCGCAGGCAGTGGTCGAGGATCGACAGCCCGGTGTTGGCGTCCGGTGGCAGCCACACCCGCACCACGCCGGGCGCCAGCGGCAGCAGGGAGTCGATCAGTCCCGGCCCCTGGTGGGAGAACCCGTTGTGGTCGTTGCGCCAGCACGTGCTGGTCAGCAGGATGTTCAGCGAGGAGACGGGCTCCCGCCAGGCGAGGTCCTGTGCGTGCTGGAGCCATTTGACGTGCTGGATGGTCATCGACGCCGAGACCATGGCGAACGCCTCGTACGTCGCGAACACCCCGTGCCGCCCGCTCAGCAGGTAGCCCTCGAGCCAGCCCGAGCACAGGTGCTCCGACAGGACCTCCATGACCCGGCCGTCGGCCGACAGCTTCTGGTCGGTGGGCAGGACCCCCGCCTGCCAGCACCGCTCGGTGACGTCGAAGACCGCTTGCAGCCGGTTGCTCGCCGTCTCGTCGGGGCTGAAGAGGCGGAAGGTGCCGCCGCCGTCCTCGCGGGTGTCGGCGGCATATACGTCGCGCATGAGCTCGCCCATGGGGCGGGTGCTCTCGTGGAGCAGGGTGCCGGGGGTGTCGACGGTCAGGGCGAACCCGTCGAGCGGCGGGAGGGGGAGCTCGGTGCGCAGCCGGCCGCCGTTGGCGTACGGCGTCGCCGACATCCGCTGGTCACCATCGGGGGCGAGCGCGCGCAGCGCCTCCACGAGGCGTCCGTCGGCATCGAACAGCTCGTCGGGCCGGTACGTCTGGAGCCAGTCCTCGAGGATCTGCAGGTGCGCGGGGTTGCCCTTGATGCCCGAGAGGGGCACCTGGTGGGCGAGGTTGGTGCCCTGGATCTGTACCCCGTCGACCTTGTCGGGGCCGGTCCAGCCCTTAGGGGTGCGCAGGACGATGGCCGGCCAGGTATGCCGCACGGCCGGGCTCGCCTCGCCGCCCCGGGCCGCCTCGCGCAGGGCCGCGATCTGCTCGTGGCTGCGCACCAGCGCGGCCCACAGGTCGCGGAAGACCTGCTCGGGGTCGTCGCCGGAGACCGTCACCGGGTCCCAGCCCTGGCTGCGCAGGAACGACTCGACGTCCTCGTCGGACGTGCGGCCGAAGACGGTCGGCCCGGCGATCTTGTAGCCGTTGAGGTGCAGGATCGGCAGGACCGCCCCGTCTCGGCGGGGGTTGAGGAAGTTCGGCACCTTCCAGGAGCCGGCGAGCGGTCCGGTCTCGGCCTCGCCGTCGCCGACGACGCAGGCGACGGACAGGTCCTTGTGGTCGTAGGCCGCTCCGGCGGCGTGCGCGAGGGCGTACCCGAGCTCTCCACCCTCGTGGATGCTGCCCGGCGTCTGCACGCTGACGTGGCTCGGGATCCCGCCGGGGGA
>JBDSYO010000195.1:0-3342 GCA_039925625.1 Lapillicoccus sp.
GGACCGGCACTTCGAGGCGCTCACGGGGCGGCGAGTCGCCCGCGTTCGCGCAGGAGCGGAGCGAGGAGCACCCAGTTGAGGTGGGATCCGCCGAGCCCGTGGACGAGGACGACAGGAGCCTCGGCGCCCACTGTGCTGGGGCCGCCGAAGTCGACGTAGTGCACCGGGGCAGCGACACCGGCGAGGTGCACGAGGTGGCCCTCGCCTCCCCACGCTCGCGCGATGGACAGCGGTGGCGCGTCGCCCTGCTCGACGTGGGTCACGGGCGCAGCCTAGGTGGCGGGCATGAGTCGTCGTCGACGACCCGATCAGCGCGCCTGCCGGTTCTGGGGTCGGGAGACTCCTAGGGTCGTGCTGTCCGTCACCACCACCACGTCGATGGGTGCTGTCATGGCTGGGAAGTTCGAGCTCTACAAGGACAAGTCCGGCAAGTTCCGGTTCCGCCTCAAGGCCAGCAACGGCCAGGTCGTCGCCGTGGGCGAGGCCTACGAGAGCAAGGCCAGCGCGTTGAAGGGGATCGAGTCGGTGAAGAAGAACGCCGTCGGCGCCACCACCGACGACCAGACCGGCTGACCCCGGCTGACCCCGGCTGCGCCGGGCGCCAGATCACCGGCAGGTTTCGGAATCCTCACGTTCGCGAACTCTGGGTTAACTGCGTGCGCACGGCCAGGACGATGCCTCACGCTGGTGTCGTGAAGATCGAGCTGCAGCTGGACGACGAGGGCGCCACCCTCGCCGTCGACGGTCGGCCCCTTGCTGCCCAACCGCGGCTGAGCTGGCTCGACGGCCTGGGGCGGCACCACCCGCTGGTGTGGCTGCGGGGCGAGCGGATGTACGACGTCGAGCTCTGGCTCGGCGGGGTGTTCGTCGGCTACGTGCCCGGGCGCACCGGTGACGTCGAGGCCGCCTACGAGGACGCCGAGCGGCGCAGCGCCTGAGGGTCGCGTTCGTCGGGCGTGATCCCGGTCGTGCTCACGGGCCGCCGCGCCAGTGCTCGATGCGATGGTGGTCGGGGCTGAAGCCGTGCTCCACGCCCCAGAGCACCGCCTGCGTGCGGCTGCCCGCTCCGATCTTGCGGTAGATCGCACGGATGTAGGACTTCACCGTATTGGGGCTGAGGTAGGTGTGGGCGGCGACGTCAGCGTTGCTCAGGCCCTGGGTGATGAGCGCGAGGATCTCGGCCTCGCGGTCGGTCAGGCCCTCCCCCCGCCCGGGCCAGTCGAGGCCGTTGGCGCTGCCCGTGCGGTGGGGGGCCTCACTGACGACGATCTCCCCGGCCTGCACCGACTCCAGGGCGGCCACGAGCTCGCGGGCCGGCAGCGCCTTGGACAGGTAGCCGTGCACGCCCTGCTTGCGGGCCATGGCGACGAGGTCGGGGTGGAAGTTCCAGGTGTAGACGACCACGTGGCGGGCGTGCGGGTTGCGTACGAGGACGCCGACCTCGTGATGGTCGGACTCCGGCTGGGCGAAGGAGTCGTAGAGCACGATGTCGACGTCGTCCTTGACGGGCTCGTTCGTGTCGATCTCGGCGACGACGACCCGGTCGCGGTACTGGTCGAGGATCTTGGCCACCCCCATGACGACGACGTCGTAGTCGTCGACGAGGGCGACGGTGATGGGTACCCCGGGGGGACTCGGGGCGGGGGGCACCACTCGACCGTAGCCCCCCCTAGGGGTGTGGTGCATCCGCCCTAGGGGTGTGAGGGTGAAGAGGTACCACCGGTACGCCACCGCCTCCGCGGGTGCGCCCGGAGTCGCCGTTCGAGCGCGGGGATGCCGGGACGAGCCGTACCCGCGGAGGGTGGGCCGGCCGGGTCCGGCCGGGTCCGGCCGGCGTCAGCTCTGAGGGCCGAGCGGGTCGGGCACGACGGCGCCGTTCTCGGTCAGGGTGTCGGTGACGACGCGGATCGCGTTGAGGGCCCGGGGGAACCCGACGTACTGCACCGTGTGGATGACCGTCTCGATGATCTCGGTCGGGGTGCACCCCACGTTGAGGGCGCCACGGGTGTGTCCGCGCAGCTGAGGTTCGAGACCGCCCATCGCGACGAGCACGGCGATGGTCAGCAGCTCGCGCTGGGCCAGGCTCAGGCCGGGACGGCTGTAGATGTCGCCGAAGTTGAACTCGATGCCGTAGCGCGCGAGGTCCTGGGCCAGGCCGGTCTGCATGGCGACCAGCCCGTCCGACTTCCCCTCCCCGTAGACCTCGTCGAACCTCGCCTTGCCCTGCGCCAACCGGTCGGTCATGGGTCGTGCCTTTCAGATCGAGTGGCCGCCGTCGAGCGGCAGGATGACACCGGTGATGTTCTCGGCCGCCGCCGAGGCGAGGAACACCACCGTCTCGGCCAGATGCTCCGGACGGCCGAGCAACCGGGTGGGGATCTGCGCCAGCAGGGCCTCGCGTCGCTCCGGGGTGTCCCGGTCCCGGCCGGGGGTCGCCTGCGCGCCCGGGGCCAGGGCGTTGACGGTGACGCCCATCTCGGCCACCTCGATGGCCAGAGCCTTGGTGAGGCCGACGACCCCGGCCTTGGCGGTGGCGTACGCCGTCGCGTTCCGCACGAGCCGGCCCCCGCTGAGGGCTGCGACCGACGCGATGCTGATGATCCGGCCGTGGCGCTGGTCGAGCATGGACGGCAGCACGGCACGGGTGACGTTGAAGACCGAGTTGAGGTTGCGGTCCATCTGCGTCATCCACGTCTCGTGGGTCATCTCGTGGAACGGGGCTACGACCCCACCTCCGGCGCCGTTGAGCAGGATGTCGACGCCGCCCCACGCGGCGACAACCTCGCCGATCCCCGCTTGCACCGCGTCGAAGTCGGTGAGGTCGGCGGTCACCGACCAGGTGCGCCGGCCCGCGGCGGCGACCTCGGCCGCGGTGTCCGCCAGGCCCGCTGCGTTGAGGTCGACGCCCGCGACGTCGGCTCCCTCGGCCGCGAGGGCGAGGGCGATGACCCGGCCCAGGGCTCCCGCCGCTCCGGTGACGACGGCGCGCTGGCCTTCGAGCCTCATCTGGTGGTCCTCCGGTCGGCGGTGACGTGAGTGTGCGGCCTGCCCCGCCCCGCCGGGGGCCGGACCGGCCGCGGGTCGATTCTGACCCAGGAATTGAAACGTGTCAATACACGTACCCACGGTGGCGCGGACCGGGCCCCTCTCGGTACGGTCAGGGCTGAAACGTGTCAACCCCGTCGCCGAACGAAAGCCGCCGTCATGCCTGCCGTCCCGCCCGGGTCCCTGCTCCTCGGCGCGTCGTCCCTGGGGCGGGAGGGCGTCGAGGAGGCCGTCCCGCTGGCTCGGGCCCTGCTCGACGCCGACGTTCCCGGTGTGGCCGGCATCGACACCTCGAAC
>JBDSYO010000196.1:0-3179 GCA_039925625.1 Lapillicoccus sp.
GGGGCCATGGCCGACGACCCGAACGCCAACGGGACCCTCAAGGCGCTCGCGGCGTCCCTGCCGTCTCCGGACGGGTGGGCCCGCACGGGCACCATCGCCTTCAGCTCGGCCCGGAAGTGGAGTGCCGCCGCCTTCACCGACCGCGGCTCCTACGTGCTGGGGGCTCCCGACGTGTTACTGCCCCCCGACAGCCCACTGCGGGAGCAGACGGGTGACCTGGCGCGGACGGGGGCCCGGGTCGTCATGCTCGCGCACAGCGACGCCCCGCTCGACGGCCAGCAGCTGCCGTCGCGACTGACTCCACTGGCCCTCGTCACGTTGACCGAGCAGGTGCGGCCCGACGCCAAGGACACCCTGGCGTACTTCGCCTCCCAGGGCGTCGACGTGAAGATCATCTCGGGCGACAACCCCGAGACGGTCGCAGCGATCGCGCGCCGGGTCGGCCTCGACCTCCCGGCGGACCGGATCTGCGACGCACGCACGCTCGGGACCGACGTCGACGCCCTGCGTGAGGTGGTCGGCCGCACGACGGTGTTCGGGCGGGTCAGCCCCGAGCAGAAGCGGGCGCTGGTGCGGGCCCTGCAACGGGAGGGCCACGTCGTCGCGATGACCGGGGACGGCGTCAACGACGCGCTCGCGATCAAGGACGCCGACATCGGGGTCGCCATGAACAACGGCGCCCAGGCCACGAAGGCCGTGGCCCAGCTGGTTCTGCTCGACGGCCAGTTCTCCCACCTCCCATCGGTGCTCGCCGAGGGGCGCCGGGTCATCAACAACGTCGAACGGGTGGCGAACCTGTTCGTCGCCAAGAACGTCATGAGCCTCATCGCCATCGTCACGGCGGCCGCCTTCTCGCTCCCCTTCCCCTTCCTCCCGCGGCACCTGACGCTGGTGTCCGCGGTGACCATCGGCATACCCGCGTTCGTCCTCGCTCTGGGCCCGAACCGCAAGCGCTACACGCCTGGTTTCCTGCAGCGCATCCTGCGCTTCGCTCTCCCGGCCGGCGCGGTCTCGGGTCTCGTCGTCATCACGTCGTACCTGCTCGCCCACCAGGTGTTCGACACGCCCACGGCGGCGGACTGTGCCGGGGCGGCGCAGGGAACGGTCGACCAGGCGCTGGCCCAGACCTGCTGGCAGCCGTCGACGGCGGCAACCGTCTCGCTCCTGGTCTCGTCGTTCTGGATCCTCGCCGTGCTGGCCCGCCCGTTCCGGCCGTGGAAGGTCGCCCTCGTCGCGGGCTGCGTCCTGATCGCCGTCGGCGCCTTCACCATCCCGCTCGCCCAGACGTTCTTCCAGTTCCAGGCGCCCGCGGCCATGGTCTGGCAGTCCCTCGGCATCGGACTCGTGGGGGCGTTCGCGATCGAGGTGGTCTACCGGATGCAGCCCGGCATGGGCCGGACCCCCGCGGCCGACCCCCCACGGACGCCCACCGCCCGCGTGTGACACTGGCGCGCGTGCATCGCTTCTCCGCCACGACGACCTCCGAGGCGGTCGTGGCCGCCGACCGGCCGTCCATCTGGGGGGCGATCACCGATCCCGACGTGCTGCCGCGGCTGACCCCTCTGCTCAAGCACATCGACACCGACGGCGACCTGTGGCACTGGGAGCTGTCCCGGGTCCACGTCCTCGGCATCGTCGTCAACCCCACCTTCACGGAGCGGATGTCGTTCGACGAGGGCCGGCGGATCGAGTACCACCACGAGCCCCCGACCGGGGTCAAGGAGTGGGCCGGAGCCGAGGGCTGGTACGCGCTCTCCGACACCGACGGCGGCACCCATCTCGCCATCTCGCTGACCCTCTTCGTCGACCTGCCGCTCGCCCGCTTCTCCGGGCCGGCCGTCGAGACTGTGATGCGCAGCGCGATGGCCGTGACCGGATCCCGGTTCGCGGCGAACCTCGAGCACCACCTCGGCGTCAACCGCCCCTGACGGCGCGTCTACCCTGAGCGCGTGCTGTCCTGGCTGATCGTCGTGGTGGTCGCCGCCGCCGCGGCGCTCGCTCTGTTGGCCCTGTTCTACGCCCTGCGGTCGAAGATCGTCGATGACCGGTTGCTGCTCGTGGCCGCCGTGCTCGAGGTGGCGACCCTGGCCCAGCTCGTCGCCGGCCTCGTCCTCGGTCTCGGCCGGACGACGTCCTTCGAGAAGGCCGTGTTCTTCGCCTACCTCGGCACGGTGCCCTTCGTCGCGCCGGTCGCCACCCTGCTGGCCCTCAAGGAGAAGACGCGCTCGTCGATGGCCGTCGTGGCCGGGGGCGCGGTCGTCGTCGGTGTGCTCGTGGGGCGGCTCGCGCAGATCTGGTACGCCGGTGCCTGAGCCGACCGGGCCGGGTCCCGCCCCCTCCGACCCCCCGGCTCAGGGCCGGCGCGGGCTCGGCATCGTCCTCATCGCCTTGTACGGCTTGTTCGCCCTGGCCGCGACCGGGAGGGCGACGTTCCAGATCATCGCGGACTTCCAGAAGGCCCCGGTGTCCTACCTCCTGTCGGTGCTCGCCGCCGTGATCTATCTCGTGGCGACGGTGGCTCTCGCGCGGGGCGACCGGACGTCGACCCGGGTCGCGCGGGTGGCCATCACGGTCGAGCTCGTCGGCGTGGTGGTCGTCGGGACCATCTCCTATCTCGTGCCGTCCGAGTTCCCGGACCGCACGGTGTGGTCGCACTTCGGCGCGGGCTACGGCTACGTCCCCCTCCTGCTGCCCGTGCTGGGGCTGCTGTGGCTTCGGTCTCGCGAGCGTCGAGGCCTGGTGTCCTGAGGGCACACCCAGGCATACCCCGGCATACCCACTGTCGCGGGTGTCGGTGTCTCGACATATCGAGCAAAGCGTCAGCATTCACGCGCGCCCGCACGCGCCGACGGGAGGCACCCCGTGACCGATCTCGAGACGTCCGCAGTACCCCCATCCGGGCCACCCGCGCCGTGGTTCGGGCGGCGGCAGTTCCTCGGGCTCGCCGGCGCCGTGGTCGGTGCGGGTGCCCTGGCGGCCTGCGGAGACAACACCGGCCGACCCACCGGCGCCGCAAGTGGCACAGGGGGTTCCGCGAGCCTGTCTCAGTGGTACCACTAGTACGGCGAGGCCGGTGTGCAGCAGGCCGTCGAGGGGTATGCCAAGGCGTACCCGGGTGCCACGGTGAGCGTGCAGTGGAACCCCGGGGACTACGACAAGAAGGTCGCCTCGGCCCTGCT
>JBDSYO010000197.1:0-4981 GCA_039925625.1 Lapillicoccus sp.
GCCGCGATGGACAGCACTGGCGTCGCCGCGTCGGCCGTACCCACGAGCGCGCTCTTGACCGCCTCGGCCTGGACCCGGTTGATGAAGTCCATCGCCGCGGTGTCCTCGTAGCGCGACGTGGCCGCCGACATGGCCTGCGTCGAGCTGCCGATGACGCCGTTGACGTAGGTGAGGACCTTCAGGTGGGCCGGCCGGATCAGAGCGGCGATACCGGCGTCCTCGGGGACGGTGTTGGCGTTGTAGAGAGTGCCGGCGAGGGCCGAGTCGTCGACGACCCACTGGCCGCGGGTCTTGGTGAGCGGGATGCTGAGCTCGGCGACGCGCATACCCCAGTAGAGCGGCTCGACGAGGAGCACCTTGCGGCCGGTGGTCTGGTTGGTCACCGTCGTGTTGACCTCGACGTGGGCGTGGCCGACGAGGATGGCGTCGATGTCGGGCACCAGCTGGGCCAGGAGCGTGCTGGCGTTCTCCGGGTAGGGCAGCGCGTCGCCGTAGGACGAGGACGTCGTGGCGCCCGAGTGGCAGGACACGACGATGACGTCCGCGCCGGCGGCCTTGAGGCGGGGCACGAAGACCTTGGCCTGCTCGACGATGCCGGGGAACCTCGCCTTGCCCTCGACGTTGGCCTTGTCCCAGATCGCGACACCCGGTGTGACGAGCCCGAGGATGCCGACGCGCAGCGGCTTCTGACCGGGCACCTTCACGGTCTTGATGACGTAGGGCGGGAAGATCGGGGCGCCGGTGTTCCAGTCCACGGTGTTGGCGCTGAGCAACGGGTGGTGGCACTGCTTCTCGAACGCCCGCAGCAGGTCGAGGCCGTAGTTGAACTCGTGGTTGCCCAGGGCGGCCGCGTCGTAGCCGACCTCGTTCATGGCCGCGGCCATGGGGTGCATGGTGCCGCTCGTGATCGGCTCCACCTTGGCGTAGTAGTACGCGAGCGGGGTGCCCTGGATGGTGTCGCCGGCGTCGAGGGTCAGGGTGTTGCCGGCCCCCTGCTCGGCCCGGATGGCCTTGATGAGCGTGGCCGCCTTCGCGATGCCGATGTCGTTGTGCTTGGCATCGTCGTACTCGGCGTTCTTGAAGTAGTCCCAGTTGTAGACGTTGCCGTGCAGGTCGGTCGTGCCGATCACGGTCAGCGTGTAGTCGTGGGTGCCGCCCGGGTTGCCGGCGGCCGGGTTCGGCCCGGCGGCCCGGGCCGCGCCGGCCGCCGTGAGTCCGGCGACGCCGGCGCCGCCGACGGTGGCCATGGCGAGCAGTTGGCGGCGGGTGGTCTCGGACTGGATCAAGCGGTGGGTCATGTCACTCCAGGGGTGTCGGGGTGGGGCCCACGGCGGAGGTTCGAACCGCGGGCCACGTGGAACATTTCCGTCTTTACCCCCACCGCGCAACCCGCCCACCGTCCGCTCATGCGGGCGCTCGATGGGCGAGCCGCGCTCACCACGACCGACCACGAGGTCGACTGTGGAGGCCGTCCGGCCGGATCCGCCACAACGACTGCTCTCATGGTCAGACGTGGTGGGTCCGGCAGGCAAGCCCCAAGCTCCCCTGTGGATGAGCGAGCAGCCGGATCGTCGCACCGGGGCAGCATCGACGGGGTGACGCCGAACCCCTTCGACCCCTCGCGGCCGTTCACCCGTGCCGAGGCGCTGGCCGCCGGGTGGACGCCCTGGCAGCTGCGGCATCGTGACGTCGTACGTCTCCATCGGAACGTGTTCGTGTCGCGGCGGTCGACAAGAACCCTGTCGCTCCGAACCCGGGGTGCCCTGCTCATCGCCCCGGCGGGAACGGTGGCCTCCCACCACACCGCGGCCCTGCTGAGGGGCGGCTCCGTACCCACCACATCCGCGATCCACCTGCGCATCCCGCGGGGCGAGACGTTCCGCGTCGACGGGGTGTTGGCTCACCGGGGCAGCGGGGCGGACCACGTGCGGTGGCACCGTGGCCTACCCCTCACCAGCCCGGAGACCACCTTCTGCGACCTGGCCGCGACGTTGGACCTCGTCCAGCTCGTCGTCCTCGGAGATCGCCTGGTTCGCCGACAGGTCACCTCCACCGCCCGCCTCGTCGACTATGCGCACCAGTGGTCGGGGCGCGGCGGCGGGACCGCCCGGAGGGCGGCAGCCCTCGTGCGGGCCGGGGTGGACTCGCCCCCCGAGAGCCGCCTCCGCCTGCTCGTCGTCCTTGCCGGTCTCCCGGAGCCGGAGGTGAACCACATCATCCGTGACCCGCATACCGGTGAGTGGCTGCGCCGGTTCGAGCTGGGCTATCCCGAGCTCCGGATCGCCGTCGAGTACGAGGGACGCCACCACCGCGACGACGAGGACGTCTGGGCGGCCGACATCGACCGGCGCGAGGACCTCGACCGGCGCACCTGGCGGGTGGTGCAGGTCATCTCGTCCGGCCTGGACGAACATCCGCTGCGGACCCTGCAGCGCGTCGAGCAGGCGCGGGCCGACCGCGGAGCGCCACCCCTGCGCGCCTTCTCCGAGGAGTGGCGCCGCTACTTCCCGGGTCGAGCGGTGGCCTGAGGCCGGGTCTCCACCACGACTGACCTTGTGGTCACTTGTGGTGCGTCGCAGGCCGATTCCGGCACCACGACCGACCCCGAGGTCGATCGTGGTGGTGACAGGGCGAGGTCGTCAGCTGCCTGCGGGGCGGTTCCAGGACATCGCGTAGACGCCGTCGTCGACTGCGCGGCCGCCTTCGCCCAGCTCGAGCGGGCGGAAGGTGTCGACCATGACGGCCAGCTCGTCGAAGTAGTGGACGCCGATCGAGCCTTCGGTGGCGCCCGGCTGAGGGCCGTGCGGGTGGCCGCCCGGATGCACCGACACCGAGCCCTTGCCGATGCCGGAACCCTTGCGCGCCTCGTAGTCGCCGTCGACGTAGAACATGATCTCGTCGCTGTCGACGTTGGAGTGGTAGTAGGGCACCGGGATCGACAGCGGGTGGTAGTCGACCTTGCGCGGCACGAAGTTGCAGACGACGAAGTTCCAGCCCTCGAAGACCTGGTGCACCGGTGGCGGCTGGTGGACCCGACCGGTGATCGGCTCGAAGTCGCGCACGTTGAGGACGTAGGGGTAGAGGCACCCGTCCCAGCCGACGACGTCGAGCGGGTGGAACGGCAGGGTATGCACGGTGCCGACCACCCCGCCCGGCCCCGACCCGCGGTGCTTGATGTAGACGTCGGTCTCGTCGGACGCCGCAGCGCCCACGTCCTCGGCGAGCAGCGGCCCGTCCGGGAGCCGCAGATCGCGCTCGCAGTAGGGCGCGTGCTCGAGCAGCTGCCCGTACTTCGAGAGGTACCGCTTCGGCGGGGCGATGTGCGAGTTGGCCTCGATCGCGTAGGTGCGGAGCGGGTTGCGCGGTGACCGGCGGGGCACCCATCGGTGCGTGGTCGCCCGAGGGATGACCACGTAGTCGCCCTCCCCCACGTCGATGGCGCCGAAGACCGTCTCGACGCGGGCGCGCCCCCGCTCGACGTAGACGCACTCGTCACCGATCCCGTTGCGGTACCACGGGCTCGGCTGCGCCGACACGGCATAGGAGATGCGCACGTCGCCGTTGCCCAGCACGAGCCGCCGCCCGGTGACGGGGTCGGTGCGGCGGACGGCCGCGGCGTCGAAGAGGTCGTGCAGCCGCAGGTGCCGCGGCTGGAGCGGGTGGTTGGGCGTCGTCGAGAGGTCACCGATCGACCACTCGCCCACCGCGGAGACAGTGGACGGGATGTGCCGGTGGTAGAGCAGGGAGGAGTCGGAGGAGAAGCCCTCCTCCCCCATCAGCTCCTCGTAGTAGAGCTCGCCCTGACGGCCCCGGCCCGCTGGACGCCGGTGCTGCGTATGCCGTTTCGGCGGCACGCTGCCCATCCGCTGGTAGTGCGCCATGCCGCTACCGTAGCCCCGTGACGACGTGGCTGGATGTCCCGCACGACCATCTCTTCGGACTGCAGACGCTGCCCTACGGCGTGTTCTCGACCGGTGACCGGGCGCCACGGGTCGGGGTGCGGGTCGGTGATCTCGTGCTCGACGCCGCGGCGGCCGCCGAGCGCGCCGGGATGGAGTCGGCCGAGGTGTGGGCCTGCTCGAGCCTGAACCGGTTCCTCGGCCTCGGCCCCCGCGCCTGGGAGTCGGCCCGGGACTGGCTCGTCACCGTCCTGTCCGACGACGCGTACCGCGACGCGGTCGAGCCCTTCCTCGTCCCCCTGGCCGACGTGACGATGCATCTGCCGTTCACGGTCGCCGACTACGTCGACTTCTACGCCAGCGAGCACCACGCCGGCAACGTCGGGGCGATCTTCCGCCCCGACCGCCCGGACCTCCCGGCCGCGTGGAAGCACCTGCCGATCGGCTACCACGGCCGGGCCGGCACGGTCGTCGTGAGCGGCACCGACGTCGTGCGCCCCAACGGCCAGCGCAAGGGGGCCGAGGACGCGGCGCCCGTCTTCGGTCCCAGCGTGCGCCTGGACATCGAGGCCGAGGTCGGGTTCGTCGTCGGGGGGGCGACGGCGCTGGGTACGCCTGTGACCGTCGACGAGGCCAGTGAGCACCTGTTCGGTGTGGTGCTGCTCAACGACTGGAGCGCCCGCGACATCCAGGCGTGGGAGTACGTACCGCTGGGGCCGTTCCTCGGCAAGTCCTTCGCCACGAGCATCTCCGCGTGGGTGACGCCGATGGCCGCACTCGCTGGCGCCCGGGTGCCGCTGCCGGGGCAGGACCACCCCTCGCCCCTGCCCTACCTACGGCCGGCCTCGGGCCCGGCGCAGGGGGTGGACCTGCACCTGGAGGTCCGCCTCAACGGCACCGTGGTCTCGCGGCCAGAGTACCTGGACATGTACTGGGCGCCGGAGCAGATGCTCGCCCACCTCACCGTGAACGGCGCGACCCTGCGTGACGGTGACCTGTTAGCCTCCGGCACCGTGAGCGGCGCCGCCCCCGGCACACGGGGCAGTCTCCTGGAGCTGACGTGGAACGGGACCCGTCCGCTC
>JBDSYO010000198.1:0-3128 GCA_039925625.1 Lapillicoccus sp.
ACCATGCCGGGCACGGCGACCACCCTAGGGCCACCTCCGGTGCCGGCGCCGAGACGCCCGCCCCCGGGCCCCGAACTTCTCCGCACGTGATGACGTGTTGGTGCAACGAGTCCGGTATGCCGGGAAACTTCTCAGCACGTGCGGGACTGTTTCGGCCCGGAACGCAGGGCGCGGGGCGCGGCGGGTCCTGGGGCGGCGCGACGGGTCCTGGGGCGGCGCGGCGGGTCCTTGGGCGGCGCGGCGGGTCCTGGGGCGGCGCGTGCTCCCGGTTGGCCCCGGGCGGCGTGCGACGCGGGAGGCCCTCGGCCCCGGAACTTCTCCGCACGTGATGACTTGTTGGCGGAACGAGTCCGGTATGCCGGGAAACTTCTCAGCACGTGCGGAGAAGTTTCGGGCCGGCTCGGACCAGGGACGGCACGGAAGGTGGGGAGCCCCGGGCCGCCTCGGACCGGAACGCGGGGCGCGGTGCTCCCGGGAGGCAGGGGGGACCATCACCCGGGAACACCGCGCATCTCGCGTCGCGCCGCTGGGAGGGGGACCCGCGGCCGCGACACAGTGCCGATCGCAACCGACACGGCCCACAATGGCAAAACTGCGCGGACGAGTAAAGCCCCGCCGTGTCGGAGTACTGTCAGTGTCGGGATTCCGCCACTCTCGCGCCCTCGGAGCGCACCGAGGAGCTCGATGGAACTCGACACCGTCACGGCAACGCCCCCTACTACGCCCCCCGCCAAGCCCCCCGCCACCCTTCAGGAGCAGGGGACTGCCGACGGCCTGGTGCAGGACGACTCGACCCGGGTCTACCTCGCCCTGGTGCGGATGCCGAGGCCCACGCGGGAGCTGCTCGTCGCCCAGGGGATCCCGGGCGCCCGGCTCGACCCGGCGCTGGCGACCCTCGCGGAGTGGGGTCTGGTCGCCCTGGGGCAGCACGGCGAGATCGACGTGCCGCACCCCGGCGAGTCCCTGGCCCGCCATGCCCTCCGGCTCGAACGCCAGGCCAGCGCCGCGCGCGCGAGCGCCGACGGGCTGGCCCGGGTCTACCACGAGGCGCGGGCGTCGGGACTGGTCGGCTCCGAGATCGACGTCGAGGTGCTGCCGGACGTCGACGCCGTGACCCGGGCCACCCACGAGGCGGTGGGGCGCGCCGAGGAGACCGTGCGGATGTTCCGCGGGATGACGCTGCGCTCGCGCCAGGTCATCGACGCGCCGTTGGCGTCCCACCGGGAGCCGACGATCGGCGTCGGCGGACGCATCGTCGAGATGCACACCGTCTGGGACTCGGCCGTGCTCGAGCTGCCCGACGTGCTCCCGGTCATGGCCGCCCGCCGCGAAGGCCACGAGACACAGCGCTTCCTACCCCTCATCCCGATCAGCGTCGTCGTCGTCGACCACCACACCTGCATCGTCGAGTGGACCGGCAACGCCGACGGGCGCGGTGCCCAGGGTCTGCTCGGGACGTCGCCCGGTGCCGTGTCGGCCGGACGCGCCCTCTTCGACCGGTTCTGGCAGCTGGCCACGCCGGTGAGCACGCCCGACGAGCTGCAGGACCTGGAGGAGCGCGACGCGACCATCCTCAGGCTCATGGCCGCGGGCGTCGCCGACGCCTCGATCGCGCGGCAGACGGGGTACTCCCAACGCACGGTGGAGCGCCGGGTCCGCTACGTCATGCAGCGGCTGGGAGCCCAGACGCGCTTCCAGGCCGGGGTGCAGGCGACGCGACGCGGCTGGATCTAGACCCGCACCGGGCGGGTGACCGCGGCGACGACGGACTCGGACTAGACTCGTGTGTTCCCATTCGGGGCGGTCCCTGCGCAGCAGCGCGGAACCTCCGACAGCGCGACGTGCCAGGCGGGTGTGTGACAGGTTCGAAGAGCGGGTCGGCGACCTCGCCGTCCCCAGCCACCGTCGCTGACCAGGTCGCCCGTGAGATCGAGGGCGAGCAGGCCCACGTCGACCGTGTCTACGCCGAGCTGGCGAAGGCCGGCGTCCGGGCCGGCCTCGTCGAGGCCGACGGTCTCGCCCGGGGCCGCACCGACCGCGTCGGTGAGGCGCGCGACGAGGAGCTCACGGGGCTGTTCGAACGCGACGCGCTCGTCCTGCACGCGGTGCGCCGCCGCCACGCCCTCGAGAGCCAGTACGAGGGGCTGGTCTTCGGCCGCCTCGACATCGACCACCCCGTCCCGGCGCACGCCAACGGAGACAGCGGGGCCAACGGGGACCTCAAGCACAGCAACGGCGAAGCCCCTGAGCGCGAGGTGCGCTACATCGGCCGGCTCGGAGTCCGCGACGACGAGTACGAGCCGCTCGTCATCGACTGGCGGGCGCCGGCCGCATCGCCCTTCTACCGCGCCACGCCGGTCGAGCCGCTGGGCGTGCTCCGGCGGCGGGTGCTGCGGTGCAAGGGCGCCGACGTCGTCGGGGTGGAGGACGACCTCATGGTCGCCGAGGCCCCCGACGACCTCGTCATCGTCGGCGACGGCGCCCTCATGGCGGCGCTCACCCGCAGCCGCGGCAGCCGGATGCGTGACATCGTCGCGACCATCCAGCGTCACCAGGACGAGGCGATCCGGGCGAGCGCGCGCGGGGTCACCGAGATCACCGGAGGCCCCGGCACCGGCAAGACGGTCGTCGCGCTGCACCGCGCGGCATACCTCCTCTACTCCGACCGGCGCCGCTACGAGTCCGGCGGCATCCTCGTGGTCGGCCCGTCGGCGGCGTACACGTCCTACATCGAACGCGTCCTGCCGTCCCTCGGTGAGGAGACCGTCACCCTGCGCTCGCTCGGCGACGTCGTCGACGTGGTCAGTACCGAGCGTCTCGACTCCCCGGCCGCCGCCGCGATCAAGGGCTCCCTGCGCATCCGCACGGTCCTCTCACGGGCGGCCCACGACGCCGTGCCCGACGCCCCCGAGGAGTTTCGCGCGTTCGTCGCGGGGCAGGCGGTCCGGCTCGACCGCCGCACCCTCGACCAGGTGCGGTCCCGGGTGCTGCGCCAGCACCAGCGCAACACCGGCCGCTCGGCCGCCCTCCCGCTGCTCGCCGACGCCGCCTACCGGCAGAGCGGCCACACCGACCGGGAGGAGTTCCTCGGCCGGTTCGAGGACCACCTCGAGGTCGACGCGTTCATG
>JBDSYO010000199.1:0-2921 GCA_039925625.1 Lapillicoccus sp.
CGCTCGCGGAGCGCCATGGCAGCCCGCTCCAGCTCCTGTGGACCTGGACCAGCCCCAACATGGAGTTCGCCACGGTCGCGGTGGGCATCCTCGGTCCACTCGCCTTCGGGCTCACGTTCTGGCAGTCCTTCCTCGCCATCGTCCTGGGCACAGCGGTCGGGGCGGCCACCCAGGGGATCCTCTCGGCCCGCGGACCGCGGCACGGTGTGCCCCAGATGGTGCTCAGCCGCAGCGCGTTCGGGTTCCGCGGCAACATCCTGCCCGCGGGCATCAACGCGGTGGTCGCCGGGATCGGCTGGTTCGCGGTCAACAGCGTCAGCGGCGCCCTGGCCCTCCACGCCCTGGTCGGCGCGATCCCGGCGGTGCTGTGCCTCGTGCTCGTCGTTGCCGTGGAGCTGACCCTGGCGTTCTTCGGCCACAACCTCGTGCAGGCGTTCGAGCGCTTCGCCTTCCCGGTGCTGGCGGTCGTCTTCGTCGTCGCCAGCGTCATCGTCATCGGCAAGGGCGACCTCGGCGTCGCTCCGCAGGAGCCGGGCGGGCTGGGCGGGTTCCTCATCATGCTGGGCGCCACCTACGGCTACGCCGCCGGCTGGAACCCGTATGCCGGTGACTACACCCGCTACCTGCCGCCGGACGCGTCCCGCTCCCGCACCGGATTCTTCTCGGCGCTCGGCATCTTCTGGTCGTGCGTGCTGCTGGAGACGGCCGGGGCGGCGGTGGTGAGCGCCGGCCAGACCGCACTCGACCCGAGCGCCTTCACCAACCTGCTGCCCGGCTGGCTCGGCGGCCTCACCCTGCTGGCCGTCGTGCTCGGCGCCATCTCGGCGAACGCCCTCAACGTCTACTCCGGGTCGCTGTCGTTCGTCGCGGCCGGCGTCCCCCTGCGCACCCACCGGGCCCGGGCCGCCGTAGCAGCCGCGCTGGGTGTGGTCGGCTTCTTCGTCGCGTGGGCGGGCCTGGACAACTCGGCCACCTACGAAGGCTTCCTGCTCGTCATCGCCTACTGGGTTGCTCCGTGGCTCGGGGTCGTCCTCGTCGACTGGTGGCTGCGCCGACGCCACGACGACGCCGACATCGACGCCCTCGTCGTCGACCGCGGCTACCGCAACATCGCCGGGCCGATCGCCATGGGCGTGGCCATGCTCGTCTCCATCGTGCTCTTCTCCAACCAGCAGAAGTACGTCGGATCGGTGCCTTCCGCCGTGCCCGAGGTGGGTGACCTGACCGCTCCGGTCGGCTTCGTGCTCGCCGTGGTCCTCTACCTCGTCGTGGTGCGGATCGCCCCGCCGTCCCGGGGGCGTTCGCTGGTCGGCAGGGAGCACACGTGACCGACGACCGGGCCTGGCTCGCGGTGGCGGTCGCGGAGGCGCGCGCGGGGCTGGCCGAGGGCGGGATCCCCATCGGGGCCGCCCTCGTCGGACGCGACGGCACCGTGCTCGGCCGCGGCCACAACCGGCGGGTGCAGGACGGCGACCCGTCGGTGCACGGCGAGACGGCGGCGTTCAAGGACGCGGGCCGACAGGCGTCGTACCGGGGCACGACGATGGTGACCACGCTCTCCCCCTGTTGGTACTGCAGCGGGCTCGTACGTCAGTTCGGTATCTCGCGGGTGGTCATCGGGGAGGCCCGCACGTTCCACGGCGGACACGACTGGCTCGCCGAGCACGGGGTCGAGGTGGTGGTCCTCGACGACGCCGAGTGCGTCGGACTCATGACCGACTTCATCGCGGCCCATCCGGCGCTGTGGAACGAGGACATCGGGGTGGACGAATGACGCTCTACCCGAACGCCGTTCCCACCATCGACCTCTCACGGTGGTTCGACGGCAGCGACCGCGAGGGGGTCGCCCGTGAGGTCGACGCCGCGCTGCGCCGGGTGGGCTTCCTCGTCGTCACCGGCCACGGCGTCGACCCGGCCGAGCGCGCCGCGGTGCGGTCGGCGGCCCGGGCGTTCTTCGCACTCCCGCCCGAGGCCAAGCGCCGGTATGCCGTCTCCGTCGCCGGTCGCGGGTGGCTGCCGCCCGGGGTCGAGGCCAACGCCTACGCCGACCCCTACGCCGACGAGGCGCCCGCCGCAGCGGCGGACCTCAAGGAGTCCTACTCGGTCGGGGCCGACGGGGTCACCGCCCCCCTCGACGGCTACTGGTTCCAGGAGAACGTGTGGCCACAGGAGGTCCCCGCGCTCGAGGCGGCGGTCAGCGCCTACCTCGCAACGATGAAGCGGCTGGCCGATGAGCTGCTCCGTATCTGTGCCGCGGCGCTCGGTGTCGAGGACGACTTCTTCACCCGCCACACCGCCGCATCGACGCATACGCTCAACCTCAACTGGTACCCGCCGATGGCTCTCACCGGTCCGCCGCAGGAGGGACAGTTCCGCATCGGTCCCCACACCGACTTCGGCACCGTCACCGTGCTCGACCGGGAAGCCGGTCGCGGCGGCCTGCAGGTGTGGACGCCCGACGCCGGTTGGGTCGACGCCCCCTTCGTCGAGAACGCGTTCACCATCAACACCGGTGACCTGCTGGCCCGCTGGACCGGCGACCGCTGGCTCTCGAACCGCCACCGCGTGCTGCCGCCTCAGGCCGACGCCCCCGACGAGGATCTCGTGTCGCTGGTCTACTTCTACGAGGCCGACCGCGACACCGTGGTCGAGGCGTTGGGCCCCCCGATCGGGGAGCCGCACGACTACGCGCCGGTGGTGGCGTCCGAGTTCCTGCGCGAGCGCCTGGACGCGATCACCGTCCCCTGACCGCCCGACCGACGAATACGGACGTTGCGGCTGATAGCCGGACAATCGAGATCTGTTGCCGCACAGCACAACCGGGTCGCAGATAGTCATTACTGGCTATTGCCTGGGAGTCGACCCAGGATCACCATCGAGGTACGCCTCACGTGTCTGGGGAGACACGGGGCAGGCGGCGG
>JBDSYO010000200.1:0-4229 GCA_039925625.1 Lapillicoccus sp.
CTGCGCCAGCAGGGCTTCGCTGTGGCCCAGGCACACCTGCGCCACCTCAACCCGTTCCCGTCCAACACCGGTGACGTGCTGGCGGCCTACCGGCACGTCATCGTCCCCGAGATGAACCTCGGCCAGCTCGCCCTGCTGCTGCGAGCCGCCTACCTCGTCGATGTCCAGTCGCACACGTCCGTCCGCGGGCTGCCGTTCAGCGCGGCCGACCTCGAGGACGTCATCCAGAAGGCGATGACCGAATGAGCACCAGCACCGACCTGGGTATGCCGGGCCCGTCACCGGCAGGGCTCGCGGGGGTCCCCACCCTCCCCGCCGACGCCACCGCCCTGACCAAGAAGGACTTCACCTCCGACCAGGAGGTGAGGTGGTGCCCCGGCTGCGGGGACTACGCCATCCTCGCCGCCGTCCAAGGCTTCCTGCCAGAGCTGGGCCTGCGCCGCGAGAACGTCGTCTTCATCTCGGGCATCGGCTGCTCGTCGCGGTTCCCGTACTACCTCGACACCTACGGGATGCACTCGATCCATGGCCGCGCACCGGCCATCGCCACCGGCCTGGCGACAACGCGCCCCGACCTGGCGGTCTTCGTCGTCACCGGCGACGGCGACGCGCTGTCGATCGGCGGCAACCACCTCATCCACGCCATGCGGCGCAACGTCAACCTGACGATCCTGTTGTTCAACAACCAGATCTACGGGCTGACCAAGGGCCAGTACTCCCCCACCTCGCAGGTCGGCCTGGTCACCAAGTCGACGCCGCTGGGCTCGGTCGACCACCCGTTCAACCCCGTGAGCCTGGCCCTCGGCGCCGACGCGACCTTCGTCGCCCGCACCATGGACTCCGACCGCAAGCACCTCACGGCGGTGCTCCGGGCCGCCACGGCCCACCGGGGGACCTCGCTCGTCGAGATCTACCAGAACTGCCCCATCTTCAACGATGGCGTGTTCGACGTCCTCAAGGACCGCGACCAGGCCCAGGCCCGCATCCTGCACCTCACGCACGGCGAGGAGGTGGCCGCGGGCGACCAGGTGGTCGTGCGCACCGACGCCGGGCTGGCCGTGCTCCCGCGTCACGAGGCCGACCCGGCCCGCGTCGTCGTGCACGACGCCCACGCCGACGACCCGTCGCTCGCGTTCGCGCTCTCGCGCCTCGACGACCCGACGATGGCCCACGTGCCCATGGGGATCTTCCGCGACGTGCAGCGATCCACCTACGACGATCTCGTGCGCGCCCAGGTCGACGGCACCGTGGCGGGGGCGGGCGGTCCCGCGACCGACGACGACCTGGCCGCGCTGCTGGCCGGCCGCGACAGCTGGACCGTGGGGGCGTGAGCGCACCGCCCGACGCACCCCCTCGCCCGGCTCGCACCACGGAGGGCCGCGGCGCGGTCTACGGCTTCTTCGCCTACCTCGCGTGGGGTCTGTTCCCGCTCTACTTCCATGCCCTGGCTCCGGCCACGGCGTTCGAGATGCTGGCGCACCGCATCGTCTGGACCCTGCTGCTGTGCCTGCTCGTCCTCGCCGTCACCCGTGACGTGCGGTGGGTCGTCCCGCTCCTGCGCCGCCGCCGCTTCCTCGCTGGTATCGGCGTGGCCGCCGTGCTCATCGCCGTCAACTGGGTGGTCTACGTCGCCGCAGTCGCCGCGGGCAACGTCACCGAGGCAGCCCTGGGGTACTTCCTCAACCCGCTCGTGACCGTGGGCCTGGGCGTCGTGGTGCTCGGTGAGCGCCTGCGGGTGCTCCAGTGGGTGGCGGTCGGCATCGGACTCGCGGCCGCGGTCTACCTGTCGGTGGCCGGCGGGCGGGTGCCCTGGGTGGCGCTCACCCTGGCGGTGTCCTTCGCGCTCTACGGCCTGTCGAAGAAGCGCCTCGGCGAGACCCTGCCCGCCCTGCACGGACTCACGGTGGAGACGGTCATCCTCGGGCCGGTCGCGCTCGGGATCATCGTCTGGCTCGGGGTGACGGGCGCCCAGACGTTCACGTCGGAGTCTCCCCTGCACCCGGCGCTGCTCGTGCTCTCGGGCGTCGTCACGGCCGTCCCGCTCCTGCTCTTCGCGGCGGCCGCGCGGCGGGTGCCGCTGGTCACCATCGGCCTGCTGCAGTTCGTCACGCCGGTCATGCAGCTGCTGTGCGGCGTGCTGCTGCTCGGCGAGCGCATGTCCCCGCAGCGGTGGGCCGGCTTCGCCCTCGTCTGGGTCGCCCTGGCCATCCTCACCGTCGACTCCGCGCTGAGTGCTCGTCGACGGCGGGCCGGGGCCCGCACCGACGACACCGCAGCGTCGGGGGTGTGCGAACCGGCGCCGTGACGAGACCGCGCATCGCGGACCTCGCGGCGCCCGGGCGTCAGCCGAGCGAGTAGGTCCGCCCGTCCTGCGCCATCTCGGCCAGCTCGGCCGGCAGGTCGGCGCCGGCCGCCAGCAGCTCTGGCAGCAGCTCCGGCTCCCGCGTGAGGGCCCGGAACGCCGTCATCGCGGTGACCCCGTGGTCGGGACGGTGGAGCACGGTGATCTCGTCGCCCGCCGCGACGGCACCGGGCGTGATGACCGACAGGTAGGCGCCCGACCGGGCCGTCGTGGTGAACGTCTTGAGCCAGCCCCGCTCCCCCATGTGTGCACGGAACCGGCCGCAGGGCATGCGTGGCCCGGTGACCTGCAGCACCACGGTGGTGCCGATCTGCCACCGCTCGCCGATCACCGCCTCGCTCACCTCGAGGCCCGTCGTCGTGAGGTTCTCGCCGAACATGCCGTTGCGCAGCGGTCGCCCCAGCCGCTCTTCCCAGGAGTCGAGCTCCTCGCGGGCGAAGGCATACACCGCCTGCTCGTCACCGCCGTGGTGACGCGAGTCGCCGATCCGGTCTCCGACGAGGCCGCTGCCCAGCCCGGTGGCCCGGTCACCGGGTGCCCGCACCTCGACCGGCCCGTCATGCGGGTGCTTGTCGATCGCCGTGGCCATCTCCCGGCGCACCCGGCTGGGCCGCACGAGGCCCAGGTTGACGCTGAGCAGATGAGCCGTCAGGTGTGCGTCAGCCGACACGGTCGACGACCGAGGTGACGAGGGCGGTGAGGGCCGCCTTGGCCTCAGAGGGCGGCAGGGGGGCGAGCAGGTCGACGGCGTCGCGCCCGACCTGTCGGGTCGTCTCCCGGGCCCGTTCCAGCGCGGGGTTGGCCCGGAGCAGGTCGAGGGTCTCGGCCAGGCGGGCGTCATCGCGCAGGTCGCCGGCCAGCAGCTCGCGCAGCCGGGCGTCATCGGGGTCACGGCCCGCCTTCGCGTAGAGGACGGCCAGCGTGTCGACGCCCTCGCGTAGGTCCGTGCCCGGTGTCTTGCCGGTCTCGGTCGCGTCCGAGGCGATGTCGATGAGGTCGTCGACGAGCTGGAACGCCATGCCCAGCCGTTGGCCGTAGGCGGTCACCAGCGCGACCACGTCGGGCCCGCAGCCACCGAACATCGCGCCGTAGCGCGCCGCCGTGGAGATGAGCGCGCCCGTCTTGTCCTCGAGGACGCCGAGGTAGTACGCGATCGGGTCCTCCCCCGGCGGGCAGGGCCGGTCGTCGCGGATCTGGCCCGAGCAGAGCCGCACGAAGGTCTGGGCCTGGATCAGGACGGCCTCGGCACCGAGACCGGCGATGAGCTCGGAGGCGCGGCCGAACAGCAGGTCGCCGACGAGGATGGCCGTGCTGTTGTCGTACTTGGCGTTGACGCTCGGCACCCCCCGGCGCACCTCGGCCTCGTCCATGACGTCGTCGTGGTAGAGCGAGGCGAGGTGGATCAGCTCCACGCCGGCGCCGGCGGCGACGACCTCGTCGCTCGCACCGTCACCCAGCTCCGAGGCGAGCAGGCACAACAGCGGGCGTAAACGCTTGCCGCCCGCCTCGACCAGGTGACCGGACGCCTCGGCGATGAGCGGGTCCTCGTGGTCGACCGTGGCGAGGATGAGGTCGTCGACGCGGCTCAGGTCGCGCTGCAGGCGCGTGGTGAGATCCGGGCTGGCGCCCGGAAGCGCGAGGACGGGTGGTGCACTGCTCATCCCACGATCATCCCAGCAAATGGACGGTTGACCTGCCGGTCCGCCACGTGTCCGTGGTCACCGGTCAGCGGATGAACTGCGAGGCGTTCCCGGCCAGCAGGAGCAACGAGGAGGGCGCGACACCGAGCACCAGGGTGAGCAGGGTGCCGAAGCCGATCGCCGTCTGCGTGAGAGCCGACGGCGTGACCACGCCGACCGTGTCGTCC
>JBDSYO010000201.1:0-2924 GCA_039925625.1 Lapillicoccus sp.
GCGGCGATCGCCGCCCGCACGGTGTCCGGCGAGATGCGGCCGAGCTCGTCGCACTCGAGCCAGGTGACCTTCGCGCCCTCGTGCGCGGCCAGGAAGTCGACGCAGTCGAGCACCGCGTGGTGCTCGACGGTGCTGACGAGCAGCCGGGTGCGCCGGGGGTCGGCATCCCGCCGCGCGGCGTACGTGCCCTGCACGGCGAGGTTGTCCGACTCGGTGCCGCCGGACGTGAACACGACCTCCGACGGCCGGCACCCGATCGCCTGCGCGATGGACTCGCGCGACTCTTCGACGACCCGCCGGGCCAGGCGGCCGGAGGTGTGCAGCGACGAGGCGTTCCCCGTGCGCGCCAGCTGCTCGGTCAGCGCCGCCACCGCGGCCGGACGCATCGGCGTCGTCGCGGCATGGTCGAGGTAGTGGCGCACCGGGCAAGTTTACGGTGGCCGGTCCCCGCCGCGGTCAGGGCCGCGCGTCGCTCTCGATCAGTGCCATGTCGTGCACGTCGTGCCAGGTGCCGTCGCGCTGCACGGCCTCGCGCCGCACCCCTTCGAGCACGAAGCCCACCGTGTCGTAGACCGCGATCGCGGCGGCGTTGAACGAGTTCACCTCGAGCGAGAGCCGGTGCAGGCCGAGGGGGCCGAAGGCGAAGTCCCGCACCAGCCGCGTCGTCTCGGTGCCGTAGCCGCGGCCGAAGTAGCCGGGCCCCACGAGCGCGACCCGGTACGTCATCGAGGCGTTGTCCTCGTCGAGGTCCATGAGCACTGCCTCCCCCACCACGACGTCGTCGGTGACCCGGACGACGGCCCAGTCGGCCCGGTCGTGCCGCTCCCGGGCCCGGGCCAGCCCGGCGCGGGTCTGCTCCCGCGTCAGGGTGGCGACCGGGTCCATGAAGCCGGAGTCGTCGCCGCCCGAGTAGAGGGGCCACAGCCCCGCGAAGTGCTCCGGGCCGGCGGGCTCCAGCCGCACCAACCGGCCGCTCAGGACGGGCTGGTGACCCAGCACCTGCACGTCGAGGCGGCTCACGTCCTGACCCAACCAACAACGCCGCCGATGGGCAACACGGCACGCGGTCCCCGGGGCGCCTGGCGCAGACAAGGCATACCGGGCATACCGTGGTCCCCGTGACGCCCGAGCCGGACTACCTGACGACGAACCGGGCCAACTGGGACGACCGGGCGCTCATCCACGCGACCTCGCCCGACTACGAGGCGCAGTCCTTCGTCGACGACCCGGCGTTCCTGTCCGGGGTCGTGCGGTTCGACCTCCCGCGCCTGGGCGACGTGCGAGGACTCGACGGCGTGCACCTGCAGTGCCACATCGGCACCGACACGATCTCGGTCGCCCGCCTCGGCGCGCGGATGACCGGCCTCGACCTCTCGGGCGAGTCGGTCGTCCAGGCCCGGCGGCTGGCCGCGGCGGCCGGCGCCGACGTCGACTACGTGGAGTCCGACGTGTACGCCGCGCCGCAGGCGCTCGGCGGTCGCACCTTCGACCTCGTCTACGTCAGCCTCGGCGCCCTGTCGTGGCTGCCGTCGGTCGACCGGTGGGCGGGCGTCGTCGACGCAGTGCTGCGCCCCGGCGGCCGGCTGTTCATCCGCGACACCCACCCGATGCTCGACACCCTCGAGCCGGACGAGCGGGGCGGGCCCCCGGTGCCGACCTGGCCGTACTTCGAGCACCCCGACCCGGTGGTGTGGAACGACGACGCGACCTACGTGGCTCCCGCGCAGGGCAGCGAGCACACCATCACGCACACGGAGACCTTCACGTGGAGCCACGCGCTCGGCGAAACGGTCACGGCGCTGCTTCGTCGCGGCCTGGTCCTGACCCGCCTCGAGGAGCACGACAGCGTACCGTTCTGCCCCTTCCCCGGGATCATGACCAAGGACGACCTCGGGGAGTACCGCCTCACCGACCGCCCCGGCCGGATCGCCATGAGCTTCACGATCGAGGCCCGCAAGCCGGGGTGAGCCGGATGCGGGTCGGGCGTCAGCCCTTGTGCGCCGCCACGGCGGCCGTCGCCTGGGGAAGCACCGCGAAGAGGTCGCCCACGACGCCGAAGTCGACGAGCTCGAAGATCGGCGCCTCCTGGTCCTTGTTGACGGCGATGATCGTCTTCGACGTCTGCATGCCGGCCCGGTGCTGGATGGCTCCCGAGATGCCGCAGGCGACGTAGAGCTGCGGCGAGACCTGCTTGCCGGTCTGGCCGACCTGCGAGGCGTGGGGGTACCAGCCCGCGTCGACGGCCGCCCGGCTGGCGCCGACCGCGGCCCCCAGGGCGTCGGCGAAGTCCTCGACCTTGGAGAAGTCGCCGGAGGTGCCGCGCCCACCGGAGACGACGATGGCCGCCTCGGTCAGCTCGGGGCGTCCGGTCTTCTCGCGCGGCGAGGTCGCCGTGATGCGCGCCGTCTTGGCCGCGTCGGACGCGGTGAAGTCGACCGTCTCCTCGACGGGCTGGGTCTCCGAGCGCTCGGGCGTCGCGGAGTTGGGCTTCACGGTGACGACCGGGGTGCCCTCGGTGACGGTCGCCGTCACGGTGTAGGACCCGGCGAACACGGACTGGGTCGTCACGACCCCGCCACCGTCGCCCGGCTGCACGTCGACGGCGTCGGTGATGAGGCCCGACCCGGTCTTGACGGCCAGCCGCGCCGCGACCTCCTTGCCCTCGGCGCTCGAAGCGATGAGGACGGCGGCCGGGGAGGCCGACTGCACGAGCTGGGCCAGCAGCTCGGCCTGCGGCACGACGAGGTAGTCGACGAGGTCGGCGGACTCGGCGCGGTAGACCTTGGCAGCGCCGTATGCCGCGAGGGTCTCCTTGGCCGCGTCGTAGCCCTCGCCGACGAAGACGGCGGAGGGCTCACCGAGGCGGCGGGCGATGGTGAGCAGCTCGGAGGTGGTCTTGCGGACCTGCCCCCCGGCGTGGTCGA
>JBDSYO010000202.1:0-6659 GCA_039925625.1 Lapillicoccus sp.
ACCGCGCTCGTCCGGGCCGGTCTGCACCAACGATGAGCTGCCGGCGGCGATCCCGCTGACGACGGACCGTCGGTCGAAGTACGGTGGTGGTGTGAAACCGGTCGACGTCCTCGGGGTCCGCGTCGAGATGCCCACGAACCAACCCATCGTGCTGCTGCGCGAGCGCGACGGTGAGCGCTACCTGCCCATCTGGATCGGTGCCGCGGAGGCCACGGCGATCGCCTACGCGCAGCAGGGGGTCGAGCCGCCACGCCCCCTGACCCACGACCTGCTCAAGGACGTCATCGAGACGCTCGGTCACACGGTTACCGAGATCCGGATCGTGGAGCTCAAGGACAAGGTCTTCTACGCCGTGATCGTCATCGACGGCAAGAACGAGATCAGCGCCCGCCCGTCGGACGCCATCGCGCTGGCCCTCCGCACGCAGACCCAGATCGTCGTCGCCGAGGCCGTGCTCGAGGAGGCCGGGGTGGCGCTGACCCCCGACGAGGACGACGAGGTGGAGCGATTCCGCGAGTTCCTCGAGCAGGTGTCGGCCGAGGACTTCGAGAACCCGCACGAGCCTGAGCCCCCGGCCGGGCCACGCACGACCTGACCCTCCACATGAGGGTGAGAGTTATGCCTGACGCGCGACACGCCGGACGACTCACCGTCGAGGGGTAGTTGACCCCCGGCCCATTCGCACCTACCGTCAGGACGTCGGTCCTCGAAACACGCAGGTGTAACTACAGCGGTGGTCTCGTCCGGAGCGACGTTCCACGGCTCCCGACCCCCAGCGGCGGCCGACCAGGACCTCAGGAGGACACCGTGACCGCCACGGGAGATGCGAAGCAGCACCGCACGCACGTTCCCGCCTCGGCACAGGGGCTGCTCTTCGACGACGACCTGCCGGAGCTGAACGAGGACACCGGCTACCGCGGGCCCACGGCGTGCAAGGCGGCGGGCATCACCTACCGCCAGCTCGACTACTGGGCGCGCACCGGTCTGGTGGAGCCCTCCGTCCGCACCGCGACCGGGTCGGGCACCCAGCGGCTCTACGGCTTCCGCGACATCCTCGTGCTGAAGGTCGTGAAGCGGCTCCTCGACACCGGTGTCTCCCTCCAGCAGATCCGGGTCGCCATCCAGACCCTACGCCTGCGCGGCGTCGAGGACCTGGCCCAGATCACGCTCATGAGCGACGGCGCCAGCGTCTACGAGTGCACGTCCCCCGACGAGGTCATCGACCTGCTCCAGGGCGGCCAGGGTGTCTTCGGGATCGCCATCGGTCGCGTCTGGCGTGAGGTCGAGGGCACCCTCGCCCAGCTGCCCAGCGAGCGGGCTGAGGACGAGGTCCCCGCCGCCCACCCCGGTGACGAGCTCAGCGCGCGCCGCCAGCAGCGCATCTCCTGACCCGTCCCACCCCACTTCGGTTCGTGCTCTGAACCGTCCCACTTTCCGTACCCCGGTCGCACGACCCGCCGACGGCTCCACGCCTACCGGCGCTGGTAGGTTGGTGCCTGCCGCGAACAACCCGCACGGGAGAGCCCCCGGGACGGTCTGACCGTCAGCCGGGGCGCCGAAGGGGCAACACCCCGGAACCTCTCAGGCGCCAGGACCGTGTGGGTGAGGCGACTCTGGAGCTGCGACGCCGCGGGTGACAGAGGGGGTTACCGTGCCGTGACCGCAGGGACCCTCAGGAGCCGTCCACGTGACCCAGACCGCCGAGCCCACGACCAGCCGCGACCACGAGGTCGGTGACGCCCCGCTGCGCGTCGACCCGACTCCGGCGGCGCCCTTCGTCGCCCGTCACATCGGACCCTCCCCGAAGGACGTCGAGACGATGCTGGCCGTCGTCGGGCAGCCGTCCCTCGACGCGCTCGTCGACGCCGCCGTTCCCGGCAGCATCCGCTCCCAGCGGGCCCTGCGCCTCGACGCCGCCCCATCCGAGGCCGCGGTCGTGCGCGAGCTGCGCGGCCTGGCCAACCTCAACTCGGTGATGCGCTCGATGATCGGGCTCGGCTACTACGGCACGCTGACGCCGCCGGTGGTGCAGCGCAACGTCCTGGAGAACCCCGCCTGGTACACCGCCTACACGCCATACCAGCCGGAGATCTCCCAGGGCCGGCTCGAGGCCCTCCTGAACTTCCAGACGGTGGTGAGCGACCTCACCGGTCTGCCCATCGCTGGCGCCTCGCTGCTCGACGAGAGCACCGCGGTGGCCGAGGCGACGACCCTGATGCGGCGCACCTCGCGCTCGACGGCCGAGGCGGTGCTGGTCATCGACGAGCACACCCTCCCGCAGTCCGTGGCCGTGACCCGCACGCGTGCGCTCCCGCTCGGTATCGACGTCGTCGTGGCCGACCTCGCCGCCGTCGACTCGGCGGAGGGCCTGCGGGCCGCGGCGGGTGACCGCGACGTCTTCGGGGTCGTCGTGCAGTACCCCGGCGCCGACGGCGAGCTGCGCGACTTCCGCGCCCTCACCGCCGCCGCCCACGAGCACGGGGCCCTCGTCACGGCGGCCGCCGACCTGCTCGCGCTCACCCTCGTCGCCGCGCCGGGGGAGTGGGGCGCCGACATCGCCGTGGGCAACACCCAGCGCTTCGGCGTCCCGATGGCCTTCGGTGGGCCGCACGCCGGCTACATGTCGGTGCGCCCCGGGCTGGAGCGGTCGATGCCCGGCCGCCTCGTCGGGGTGTCGGTCGACAGCGCCGGCGACCCCGCCTACCGGCTGGCCCTGCAGACCCGCGAGCAGCACATCCGCCGCGAGAAGGCGACCTCCAACATCTGCACGGCGCAGGTCCTGCTCGCCGTCATGGCCAGCATGTATGCCGTGTGGCACGGGCCCGCCGGGCTCGCCGACATCGCGCGCCGCACCCACGGCTACGCCCGGGCGCTGGCCGAGGGCCTGCGGGAGGGCGGCGTCGACGTGGCCACGGAGGCGTTCTTCGACACCGTCACCGTGCGGGTGCCCGGCCAGGCGGGCGACATCCTCGCCGAGGCCGTCGCCCGCGGCGTCAACCTGTGGCGGGTCGACGACGACACGCTCTCGATGAGCACCGACGAGACGACCACCGGCGAGGACCTGCTGGCCGTGTGGGGGGCGTTCGGTGTGGCCGGCGGCGAGCCGGTGCCGGACGAGTCCGAGCCCACCTGGTGGGACGGGGCCGCCCGCACCTCGGACTTCCTCACGCACCCGGTGTTCCACACCCACCACAGCGAGACGGCGATGCTGCGCTACCTGCGCCGCCTCTCCGACCGTGACTTCGCCCTGGACCGCGGGATGATCCCGCTCGGCTCCTGCACGATGAAGCTCAACGCGACGACCGAGATGGTGGCCATCACCTGGCCCGAGTTCGCCAACCTGCACCCCTTCGCGCCACCGAACCAGACCGAGGGCATCCGCACCCTCGTCGCCGACCTGTCGGCGTGGCTGTGCGAGATCACGGGCTACGACGCCGTGTCGCTCCAGCCCAACGCCGGGTCGCAGGGCGAGCTGGCCGGACTCCTGGCCATCCACGCGTACCACGAGGCGAACGGCGAGAGCCGGCGCCGGATCTGCCTGATCCCCGCCAGCGCCCACGGCACCAACGCGGCGTCGGCGGTCATGGCGGGCCTCAAGGTCGTCGTCGTCGGCACCGACAAGGCGAGCGGCAACGTCGACCTCGAGGACCTGCGGGCCAAGGTCGAGCAGCACCGCGACGACCTGGCGGCCGTCATGGTCACCTACCCATCGACGCACGGGGTCTACGAGGACACCATCGGCGAGCTGTGCGCCCTGGTGCACGAGGCGGGCGGCCAGGTGTACGTCGACGGAGCCAACCTCAACGCCCTCGTCGGGCTCGCGCAGCCAGGCAAGTTCGGGGCCGACGTGTCGCACCTGAACCTGCACAAGACCTTCTGCATCCCGCACGGCGGCGGCGGCCCCGGCGTCGGCCCGGTCGGCGTGCGGTCGCACCTCGCGCCCTACCTGCCCAACCACCCGCTCGCGCCCGAGGCCGGACCGGCCACCGGGGTCGGCCCCATCTCCGGGGCGCCCTACGGCTCGGCGGGCATCCTGCCGATCTCGTGGGCCTACGTGCGACTGATGGGCGGGGTCGGGCTCACCCGCGCCACCGAGGTGGCGGTGCTCAACGCGAACTACGTCGCCGTGCGGCTGCGCGAGCACTACCCGGTGCTCTACTCGGGGCACGACGGGATCGTCGCGCACGAGTGCATCCTCGACCTGCGCGGCATCACCAAGGAGACCGGCGTCACCGTCGACGACGTGGCGAAGCGGCTCGTCGACTACGGGTTCCACGCCCCGACGATGTCCTTCCCCGTGGCCGGGACGCTCATGGTCGAGCCGACCGAGAGCGAGGACAAGGGCGAGATCGACCGCTTCTGCGACGCGATGATCGCGATCCGCGCGGAGATCGACGCCGTCGGTCGCGGCGAGGTCGCGGTGGCCGACTCCATGCTGCGGCACGCGCCGCATACCTCGCTGTCGATCGTGGGGGAGTGGGACCACGGCTACGACCGCAAGGCGGCCGCGTTCCCCGTCGGCGTCTCGGCACCGGACAAGTACTGGCCGCCGGTGGGGCGCATCGACGGGGCCTACGGTGACCGCCACCTCGTCTGCAGCTGCCCGCCACCGGAGGCGTTCGAGGAGTGACCGGCCGGTGACGGGCCGGTAGCGGTCGCGGCGGGTATCAGCCTCGACGGCCACGCCCTCCTCCTGGTCAGCCGCCCGGATGAACCTGGGCCCTGACCGGAGCGAGAACCCGTGCCCACCAGCCGTTTCGCCTTCCTCGTCCACCCACGAGGCCGCCTCGCCGAAGACCTGTCGCGCATCGCCCGACCCCTGGGACTGGTGCCCGAACCGGTCTACGACATCGCCCTGCGCCGCCTTCCCCTGCCTCCGGTCACCATGGCCTCGGTGCAGCTCGGAGGAACGTCCGTGGGGCACGTCGTCCTCGTGCCGTTCGGTGCGCGCCACATGCTCGCGCAGCCGGCCGCGGCGCGGCAGCGGGTGAGCCGGGCCGTCGACCATGCCGTCCGGCGGGGGGCGCAGGTCGTGGGGCTGGGCGCCCTGACCGCGCCGGTGACCGGAGGCGGGGTCAGCCTGCGGGGGCGCAACGACGTCGCCGTCACCAACGGCAACGCCTTCACCGCCGCGATCGTCCACGACCAGGTGCGTGAGCTGCTCGCCACGACTGAGGGCGCTCGCGTCGCCGTCATCGGCGCCACGGGAAGCGTCGGCGCCACCCTCGCCCAGCTCCTGGTGCGAGGGAGGGACGCCGACCGGCTTCTGCTGGTGGCGCGCAGCGAGAACCGGCTGACCGCCCTCGCGAGCCGGCTGAGCGGCCGCGGCACGGACGTGATGACCGCAACCGACCTGCGGGCGGCGCAGGACAGCGACCTCGTCGTCCTGCTCACCGCCGCGGTCGGGTCCGTGATCGAGCCGGAGCACCTGCGCCTCGGCGCGGTCGTCCTCGATGCCACGCAGCCCCGCAACACGACCTCCGGGCTGGTCCGGGCCCGCCCCGACGTGACCGTGGTCGACGGTGGCATCGTCTCGGTGCCCTCGCTGCGCCTGCGCGGCGGCAACGTGGGGCTGCCCGACGGACGGGCGTATGCGTGCTTCGCCGAGACCGCCCTCCTGGCCCTGTCGGGCCACACCGCCTCGAGCGGCCACTTCGCCCTCGGTCTCCCCACCCTCGAGCAGGTCGACCAGGTGCGGGAGCTGGCCCGCCGGTCGGCGCACCTCGGCTTCACGCTCGGCGCCCCCACCTCGTTCGGCCAGCCCCTGACCCTCCCGCGTTTCGCGCCGCCGTTGCTCGCCGGAGCCGTGGCATGACCGCCCGGCAGCGCGTCGTCTTCGTCGGCGGCGGCTACGCGACGCTGCACGCCTACGCCGTCCTGGCTCGCCGCCGCCGCCGCGAGATCCGTCAGGGCCGGCTCGAGCTGATCGTCATCAGCGCCGACGACCACCACAGCTTCCACGGGTTCACCGGCGAGGTGCTGGCCGGTGTCCTGCCGCTGGAGGTCACGCGGACTGCGCTCCGCACGGCCATGCCCCGGGCCGCCGTCATCCCCGCCGTCGTCACCCACGTCGACCGGAGCCGGCGCGTCGTCACCTACACCCGCGTCGGGGCGGCCGGGTCCGGAGCCGTCGAGACCCTTCGCTACGACGAGCTCGTCGTGGCCCCGGGCGGCCGCGAGCCCACGGCCGCGGTGGCGGGCCTGGCGGAGCACGGGTTCACCCTGCGCAGCCCGGGTGACATGCGCCGGCTGCTCGCGCGCCTCGTCTCCCTCGAGCACCCCTCGGCGGCGCGGTGGCCCGCCGATCTCGTCGTCATCGGCGGTGGCTTCGCCGGGGTCGAGCTGGCGGCCGCGCTCGCCGCCCGTCCTACCTCCATGGCGGGTCGCCGCGTACACCTCGTGCACAGCGGTGCGACGGTGCTCCCGCAGCTGCGCGACACCCAGCCCACGCTGGCCCGGCGCGCCGACCGTGAGCTCGCCCGGCTGGGCGTCGTCGTCTCCTGCGGGGTCCGGGTCACCTCGGTCGGTCGTCACCACGTCGCCCTCAGCGACGGGCGCATCCTGCCGGCGGACGTCGTGCTCGCCACGAGTGGACAGCGACCGGTGCAGCTCGCGGGCCTGGAGTCCCTGCCCACCGACAAGACCGGCCGTCTCCGGAC
>JBDSYO010000203.1:0-3749 GCA_039925625.1 Lapillicoccus sp.
GGGTCGTCGTCGAGGGAGCCGCTGAGCGTCTCGTTGATCTGGGCCACGACACCGCGGACCGCGAACTCCGGTGGCGCCCAGCCGCGGGCCAGGCCCTCGCGGTGCCGGTCGGCGGTGGCGGCGAACCAGGCCCCGGCCCCCGCGAGCACGTCGGGCATCGCATCGGCCACCTCGGCGTCGGGCAGCCCGAGCATGCCGAGGATGAGCGGGAGCGACGACTGCGGGCCGAAGATCGGGTCGGCCGAGACCTCGGCCAGCCGGGCCTCGAGCAGGTCGGCGCGGGTGGTGGTGCTGCTGACGAGGACCGCGCGCGTGATGCGTTCGACGTCGTCCAGGTCGGCCTCGTCGAGCCGGTCGGCCCGGTCGGCGACGTCGCGCAGCCGGGCGATCTCGGCGTCCTCGGCGCTGCGGGAGGCGTCCTCGTAGCGGCCCGTCGTGGGGTAGTGGCCGAGCAGGTGGGCCTCGGTCGGTTCGGCGGCCAGGTAGCCCGCCCAGAACTCGTCGGACAGGGCGGTGAGGTCAGCGGAAGGCATGCCCGCACGGTAGCCCGGCCGGGGCGTCGGCAGGGGGGTCAGGCCCCGCCGACGGCCGCCGTGAACCGGTCGCCGACCGCGCGCACGGTGTGGCGCAGCTCCGGTCCACCGACGACCCGGAACGGGCAGGGCAGGACGGCGAGCTGCTCCGCATACCAGGCGGGGTTGCTCGTCGTGCCGACCAGCCGCGTGGTGGTGTCGTCGAGGGGCTCGACTCTACCGAGGGCCGGGGACAGGCCGCGTCGGACGGTCTCGACCGGGCCGTCGATGACGACGTCGACGACGTACTCCCACCCCACGGCGAGGTGGGCCTCGAGCGCCGACACCGGGTCGAGGTCCGCGGGCGGCTGGAACCCCACGTCGGACTCCGTCGCCTGGAGCACGCGGTCGACCCGGTATGCACGGACGGCGGCCGCGGTGACCGACCGGCACAGCAGGTACCAGCGGCCGTGTCGGACGATGACCGACCACGGCTCGACCTCGGTGTCCCACTCCGAGCCGGCCTCGGTCCGGTAGCGCAGGTGGACCCGTCGCTGTTGTGCGCAGGCCTGGACGAGGACGATGGTCGTCGCCGGGTCGGGGCGGGCCGCACCACGGTCGGGCGCGGGCGCGGTCGTGCGCCGCATCGCCTGCACCTGGTCGGCGACCGGCGCCGGGAGGGCGCGGACGATCTTGCCCAGGGCCGCGCCCACCGGTGCCGTGGCGTCCCCGGCGTCGTGATGACCGTCGAGCACGGCCATGACCAGGCCGAGCGCCTCTGGGGCGGTGAACGTCAGGGGCGGCAGCCGTACGCCACTGGCCAGGCGGTAGCCGCCGTAGGGGCCGCGCTCGGAGCTGACGGCGATGCCCGCCTCCCGCAGCACGGCGACATAACGACGCGCGGCTCTCGACGAGCAGCCGAGGGTGTGGGCGAGGCGGTCGGCGGTGATGCCCGGGGTGTCCTGGATGAGCTGCAGGCAGCGCAGCGCCCGCGCGGTGGGGTTGGTCTCGTCCACGGACGCAGCCTGGCACGAGTTGCGGAAGCGAACCGTCCGCAACCACCTCTACGGTGACCGTCATGGAGCAGACCGACATCATGCAGGCCGACATCATGCAGGCGGACATCATGCCGGCCGAGGCCGCACCGCCGGCGGACCCACCGTGGTACCCGCCGATGGCGGGCACCGAGGTGGAGCACCTGCTGGCCGCCCTCGACCGGCAACGGACGACCTTCCGCTGGAAGGCCGGCGGGCTGGACCACGCGGGTCTCCAGACGCGGATCGGCGCGTCGGAGCTGACGCTGGGCGCCCTGCTCAAGCACCTGGCGTTCGTGGAGGACTACTCCTTCGCCACGAAGCTGCGGGGCGACTCGCCGGGCCCACCGTGGGAGATCGTCGACTGGGACGCCGAACCGGCGTACCCGTTCACGTCCGCTGTAACCGACTCCCCGGCTGAGCTCTACGCGCTGTGGGACTCCGCCGTGGCCCGCGCGCGTCAGCGCGTCGAGGCCGCACTCGCCGACGGCGGGCTGGACCAGCTCGCCGACGAGACCTGGCCGGGCGGAGGCCGGTTCAGCCTGCGCCGCCTGCTGTTCGACCTCGTCGAGGAGTACGGCCGTCACACCGGGCACGCCGACCTGCTGCGGGAGGCGGTCGATGGCCTCGTTGGCGAGGACCCGCCCTCAGACTGGCGACCCTGACCAGCTTTTCTGACCCCCCTTTCCCCACCTCACCCAGGAGCTCCCCATGGCTGACGTCCTGCTCTTCCACCACACCATCGGCCTGACCCCAGGCCTCGTCGAGCTTGCCGACCGGTGGCGTGCGGCCGGTCACACGGTTCACACGCCCGACCTGTTCGGGGGGCGGACGTTCGCGTCGATCGACGAGGGGGTCGCCTTCACGCAGTCGCCGGACGCCCCGGACTTCGGGGCCATCGCGCAGGAGGAGGCGGAGCGGCTGCCCGCAGGGCTCGTGTATGCCGGGGTGTCGTTCGGCGTCATGCTCGCCCAGCGCCTCGCCCAGCTGCGGCCGGGCGCGGCGGGTGCCTTGCTCTTCGAGTCCTGCCTCCCGATCACCGGCGACTGGTCGGTGGGTCCCTGGCCCGAGTCCGTGCCGGTGCAGGTCCACGGCAAGGACGCCGACCCGTTCTTCGCGGGCGAGGGTGACATCGACGCCGCTCGCGCCATCGTGGCGTCGGCACCCGACGCCGAGCTGTTCACGTACCCAGGCACCGAGCACCTGTTCGTCGACTCGTCGCTGCCGTCGTACGACGGTGAGGCGACCGCTCTGGCGACCGAGCGGGTGCTGGCCTTTCTCGCTCGGGTATGAGGCGGTGGCTCCGGGGCCCGCTGCCTGGGGAGAACTCGGTTGAGTGTCGGAGGGCATTGCTAGAATCGAACACATGTCCTGCATATCTGCTTGAGTGCAGTAGGTTTGAGGGGTGTCGGCGGATGCGCGTCCGGTGGGTGGGGTGGACTATCCGCGGACGTACCAGGAGTTTCGGGCGTGGTTCCCGGATGACGTGGCCTGCCGCGAGTACCTGGCTCGGCTGCGCTGGCCGACGGGTTTCGGTTGCCCTCGTTGCGGATCGGGCGACGCCTGGCGGACCGGTCGTGGGCTGTGGATGTGCGCTGAATGCGCGGTGAAGACGTCCGTGACGGCAGGCACGATCTTCCATCGGTCGCACACTCCGTTGTCGACCTGGTTCGCGGCGGTCTGGTTCGTGACGTCCTCGCGTAACGGGGTGTCGGCTCGGGGGCTGCAGGACGTGTTGGGGTTCAGGTCGTACGAGACGGCATGGGCGTGGCTGCACAAGCTGCGCCGGGCCATGGTCCGCCCCGAGCGTGAGCTGCTGGGGACTGAAGCGGGGGTCGTGGTCGAGCTGGACCAGAGCTTCCTGGGCGGGCGGAGCACCGGGCGCCTAGGAGCCTCCAGCGACAAGGTCCCCATCACCATCGCCGTTGAACGCGCCCGTGACGGTCGTCTCGGCCGGGTCCGCCTCGAGCTGGCTGACAAGCCGGGAGGACTGGACATGATCACGTTCGCCGGGGAGGTCATCGCCCCCGGCGCCACCATCCACACCGACGGCGCCCGCGTGTTCACCCGCCTGGCCGACCTCGGCTACGGCCACCACGCGACGCCCGCCACCAAGGCCGGCCGCCTGGTCGAGAACGCGGACGCGGTCATGGCCGGCCCCCATCTGGTGTCCTCGCTGCTCAAACGCTGGACCGCCGGCACC
>JBDSYO010000204.1:0-14458 GCA_039925625.1 Lapillicoccus sp.
CCGAGATCGGCTGCCGCCCGCCCGGGGTCGGGGCCTGGGACCTCTACTCGGCGGCCAACGACGTCGACGTCTACCGCGAGTGGGCCCACGCCCTCGTGCACGGCGGCCCCGACCGGCCACTCTCGCGTCGGTGGTCGGCGGGGATCGTCGCGCTGCGTCCGACGGCCGACGGCAGTGTGAGCGGCTACCAGGGGCTCGACGAGATCCAGGGCCGCCACGGCGAGTGGGTCATCGACACCCACCTACCCGACCCCGGGAACCCGACCCAGCCGGTCGAGGCGGGCTACATGGCCAACGCCTGGGTGCGGATGCGACACCCCGACTACGACGTCCTGCGCGGCATGCTCGACGATGTCGGCCGCACCGTGCAGGTCCACGCCGGATGACCGACGCCTGATGGGCGCGCGATGACCGTCACCTACCTGCTGGGTCCGCAGCGCTTCCTCACCACCGCTGGCCTCGTCGTGCGCGGGCTCGGCGGGGACGGACCGGTAGCCACCATCACCGCGGGGTGGCAGGAACGGGAGTCCGACGACGCCGAGCTCGACGCGGTCCTGGACGGGCGCGCGCGCAACCTGCGCCTCTACGCCCGGATGATGGAGGTCATCGAGCGCGATCCCGAGGTGGCGGGCACGGTGCTGGCCCTGCGCGACGCGGTCGACGACCTGGCCGGTGCCTACGGGGTGCGCCTGCACCACGCCCTCGACGCGGTCTACGCCGTGCGCCGTCGGACGGGCCGGGCCGACGTCGTCGAGGCGGCCTTCGTCGACGCCGTCGACGCACTTCGCCGCCTCGACGCGTGGTACCTCGCCGAGGTGCGGGCCCTGTACGGCGAGGCCGCCGCCACCGGGGCTGTCGACAACAGCGGGCTCTTCACCGAGCACCGTGCCCAGGTGGCCGAGGCCCTCGAGGACTGCCAGGTGCTGGCCGTCGCGGGCGGCCACGTCGGGATGCTGCTGCGCACGATGCAGTTCTTCCGCTTCCGGCCGCCACCGGAGCTGCCCGTGGTCGCGTGGTCCGCGGGGGCGATGGCGATGACCCGCACTGTCGTGCTGTTCAACGACATGGCGGCGACCACGCACGGGGCCGAGGTCTGGGACCGGGGACTCGGCCGCGTCGACCACATCGTTGCCTTGCCCCACGCCCGGCGGCGGCTCCGCCTCGACGACCGCGTGCGGATGCAGGTGCTGGCCCGCCGGTTCGAGGGCTCGACCTGCTTGCTCCTCGACGACGGCGCCAAGGTCGCGGTCGGGCCCGACGGGTCGCTCCCGGCCGGGGCGCGCATCCTGCGGGCCGACGGCTCGCTGGGGGCGGTGGCCGCGTGACGTCCCCCGTGTCGACGGCCCCCACCAGCGGGCATACGCGCAAGCTCGCCATCAACCGGCTGCGGGAACGGCTGCCGGCGGCGGACCCCGGGGCGATCGACCGCTTCCTCATGCGGCACACCGCCCCCATCATCGAGGGCCGGTTCGCGACGTTCCTCTGGCGCGGCGAGGCCGACGAGGTCATGGTGCGACACCGCGTGGTCGGGATGCCCGACCCGTTGCCACTGCGGCGGATTGCTGAGACCGACCTGTGGTGGGTGTCGATCGAGCTGCCGGAGGGCTCGCGGGTCGAGTACCAGTTCGAGGTGGTGCGTGGCGACACGCGGGAGGAGTACCTCAACGACCCCCTCAACCCGCGGGTGGCCCACGGTCCCTTCGGATCGCAGTCGGTCGCCGCCGCCTCCGGCTACGTCGTGCCGTCGTGGTGCCTGCCCGACGCCGAGGCCCGGCCCGGTTCGCTCGAGTCGATCTCGTTGCGTAGTAAGGCATTGCGGCGCGAGCAGTGGATCCGGCTCTACCGCCCGGCCCGGTTCCGCGAGGTGGTGCGGTACCCGCTCCTCATCGTGCACGACGGCGACGACTACCTCACCTACGCTGCCATGAAGACGGTGCTCGACAACCTCATCCACCGAGGGGAGGTCGCGCCGCTCGTCGTCGCGTTCGTGCCCCCGGGCAACCGGCTGGTCGAGTATGCCAACCACGCGCCGCACGCGCGCTTCGTCGCGCGCGAGCTGGTGCCGTTCCTCACCGAGCAGCTGCCGCTGCTCGACCTGCCCGACGGCCGCTGCCTCATGGGGTCGAGCTTCGGTGGGGTGGCGTCGCTCTCGACGGCCGTGCGCTACCCGTCGGTCTTCGGGTCGCTGGTGCTGGAGTCGGGGTCCTTCGTCTTCACCGACATCGGGGCGGAGCACGGCGGGGGTCCGGTGTTCGACCCTGTCGTCAAGTTCGTCAACGGCTACCGCGCCCGTCCGCGGCCGGTGGCCGACCGGATCTTCCAGACGTGTGGCGTCTACGAGCCGCTCATCACCCCCAACCGGTCGATGGTCTCGACCTTCCGCGAGGCCGGCATGGAGGTGCGCTACGTCGAGGCGCGCGACGGCCACAACTGGGAGAACTGGCGCGACCGACTGCGGGACGCCCTGACCTGGATCTTCCCCGGCGAGCAGAAGTTCGTCTACGAGTGACCGACCGCGCAGCACCGAGAGGAACCCCGTGAACAAGGTGGTCGAACGCTGGCACTCCCCGCGCACCGAGCGGGAGATGACGCTCGCCCGGTGGGGCCACTACGGCGTGCCCGTCCTGGCCTTCCCCACCGCCGGCGGCGACGCGGAGGAGATCGAGCGGCACCACCTGATCGAGCGGCTGGGCGACCTCGTCGACGGCGGCGCGATCAAGGTCTACTCGGTCGACAGCACGGCGGGCCGCGCGCTGGCCACCCACGAGGGCTCGCCGGAGCACCGGATGTGGCTGTTCAAGCAGTACCACGAGGCGATCATCTCCGAGGTGGTGCCGGCCATCCACGCCGACAGCGGGGGCCACGAGATCATCGCGACCGGGTCGTCGATCGGCGCCTTCAACGCCCTCGCGATGCTGTGCCGCCGGCCGGACCTGTTCCGGGCCGCCGTCTGCATGAGCGGCTCGTACCACATGGAGAGGTTCATCGGCGGGTTCAACGACGACCTCTACTTCTGCTCGCCCCTGCACTTCCTGCCCGGCCTCGAGGGTCCGCAGCTCGACCTGCTCCGACAGCGGTTCGTCGTGCTCGCCCAGGGGTCGGGCCGGTGGGAGAACCCGGCGGGGGCCTGGGAGGTGGCCGACCTGTTGGGCAGCAAGGGGATTCCCAACCGACTGGACGACTGGGGTCAGGGATACGACCACGACTGGCCGTCGTGGTGGGAGATGCTGCCGACCTACCTCAAGCAGCTGCTGTGAGCGGGAGCCGGCCCGCCGACGCCGCCGCCGCCGACGACGCGGCCGACCTCGCGGCCGCCGTCGACGCCCTCATGCCGCAGGCGCGGGCCGACCTCGAGCGGCTCGTCGCGATCGCGTCGGTGGCCGACCCCGAAGGGGGCCCCGCGCCCGAATGCCGCCGAGCGGCCGACCTCGTAGCGGGGCTCTTGCGTGGCCTTGGGATCGACGACGTCAGCCAGGTGGAGGCGGTCGACGGCAGCGTCGCCGTCGTGGCGCGCACCGAGGCGCCACCCGGCGCGCCGCGCGTGCTCCTCTACTCCCATTACGACGTGCAGCCCCCGGGTGACCGGGGGGCGTGGGGGAGCGACCCGTGGACCCTCACCGAGCGCGACGGGCGCTGGTACGCCCGGGGGGCAGCCGACTGCAAGGGCAACCTCGTCATGCACCTCACCGCCCTGCGGGCGCTCCGTTCGGCCCAGGGGACCTGGCCGGTGGGCCTCACGCTGGTGTGCGAGGGCTCCGAGGAGATGACGACCGGCGGCCTGGAGGCGCTGGTCCGCAGCGACCCCGACCTGTTCGCCGCCGACGTCATCGTCGTCGCCGACACGGGCAACGTCCAGGCCGGGCAACCGACGGTGACGACCAGCCTCCGCGGCACCGGGAGCGTCCTCGTCACGGTGCGCACCCTCGAGGGGCCGGTGCACTCGGGCGCCTTCGGCGGTGCGGCTCCTGACGCCCTGGCCGCCTTGGTCCACGTGCTGGCCACGCTGCGGGACGACGCGGGTGAGACGACGGTGACCGGCCTCGCCCACGACGGCCGGTGGGGCGAGGCGGCATACCCGGTGGAGCGGTTCCGTTCCGACGCCGGCGTACTGGACGGCGTGGAGGTGCTGGGCGGTGGGTCGGTGGCCGACGCCGTCTGGGCCCGGCCCGTGGCGACCGTGCTGGCGATCGACGCTCCGGCGGTCGCGTCGGCGACGGCCGCCGTTCAGGCCGAGGCCCGCGCGCTGGTCAACCTCCGGGTCCCCGCGGGCACGGATGCCGCTGCGGCACAACGACTTCTGTGCGACCACCTCGTGGCCGCGGCGCCCTGGGGTGCGCGTGTGACGGTCGAGCCCAAGACCCTGGGGCGGCCCTTCGCAGCGCGCACCGACGGGCCGGCGTACGCCGCCTTGGGGTGGGCCATGGAGGAGGCCTTCGGTACCCCGATGGTGGCGACCGGCCAGGGGGGCGCGATCCCGCTGTGCGTGGCCCTCGCCGAGGCCCACCCCACTGCGGAGATCCTCCTCATCGGCGTCGAGGAGCCGGCCAGCCGCATCCACGCCCCCGACGAGAGCGTCGACCCTGAGGAGCTGCGTCGGACCGCGGTCGCCGAGGCCGTGTTCCTCCGCGCGCTGGGGGCACCGCCGTCGGCCAGAACCGATGGAGAGCACCGGGAGCAGCGGTGAGGTCGAGGGTGACCATCCTCGACGTGGCCGCCGAGGCCGACGTGTCCATCTCGACGGTGTCGTCGGCTCTCAACGAGCGGCCCGGGGTGTCGGCGGCGACCCGGGCCCGCGTCGTCTCTGTGGCGGAGCGGCTCGGTTGGGTGCCGTCCCTCCGTGGTCGCAGTCTGTCGAGCAAGCGCGCCTACACGGTGGGGCTCGTCATGGAGCGGCCCCCGGCCGTCATCGAGACCGACCCCTTCTTCGCCGGGTTCATCGCCGGTGTCGAGGTCGCCCTCAGCCGGCGTGGGTACGCCCTCGTCCTGCAGATGGCGCCCACCCGCGCGACGGCGCTCGACCGGCTGCGCCGACTCGCGCTGGACCACCGCATCGACGGGGCTTTCCTGACCGACCTGGCCACCCATGACGACCGGGTCACCATGGTCCAGGAGCTCGACCTTCCGAGCGTGGCAGTCAACCCCGACAGCAGTAGCCCCCTGCCGGCGGTGCGCCAGGACCACCGACCCGGGCTCGAGGAGGTCATGGGCCGGGTCGTGGAGCTCGGTCACACCCGGGTGGCGCACCTCGGAGGGCGCCGGGGGCTCATCCACACCCGGCAGCGCGTCGAGGTGTGGCGCACGACGCTGCGGGCGGCCGGGCTGCGGCCCGGGACCGTGGTCTACGGCGACTTCACCGCGAGGAGCGGGAGCCGCGCGGCCGACCGGATCCTCGGGGGCGACGGCCCGCCGCCGACGGCGGTCGTCTGTGCCAGCGACCTCATGGCCATCGGCTTCATCGCCCGGGCGAGCGCTCTGGGGGTGGACGTGCCAGGTCGGGTGTCGGTCACCGGCTTCGACGGGCTGCCGATCGGCGCGTACGTCCGGCCGGCTCTGACCACGGTGACGACGTCACCGCGGGCGCTCGGCGAGGCGGCGGCCCGCACCCTCCTGAGCCGCATCGACGGGGAGCCGGTGCAGGACGTCGACGTGCCTCCGACCGCGGCGCTGTTCCGGGAGTCCCTCACCGCCCCGTCGGCGTGAGCCCGCCCGGTCGCGTCCCGCCGCGGCCGGCAGCGGGGGATCGACACCGAAACGACGCACTTCCCAACCGGTACCCGGGTGGCACGCGGTGCTACGTTCCGCAAGACCCGAAACGTTTCGGCTAGTGAAGAGGACGCCATGGTGACAACGAAGTTGCGTGCGACGACCAGGACCCGGACCCCGATAACGCTCCTCGCCGTCGGCCTCAGCGCCGCCCTGGCTGCCTGCAGCAGCAGCAGCGGGGGCGCAGCCGGCGGCGCCGCCCCGACCGTGGGGGGCGACGTCAGCGGCACCCTCAACCTCCTCGTGTCCAGCGCGACCGGATCGGACGCCGGCTTCCAGGCGGTCAACAAGGCGTTCACGGCCGCCCACCCAGGAGTGCAGGTGGCCTTCTCGGCCATCCCCAACGAGCAGTACAACCAGGCCCGCTCCTCCCGGCTGACCGCCGGTAGCGCCGACATCGTCGTGGCCTTCCCGCGTGAGGTCCCGAGCTACGTGCCGGCGACGAACGCCGGGGACGACGCCAGACTCGCGGACTCAGGTGGCTTCCTCGACCTCACCGGGCAACCGTTCCTCAGCGGCTTCAGCTCGACCGTTCTCGACGCGACGAAGTACAAGGGCAAGAGCTACAGCGTGCCCACCGGTCTCAGCTACTACACCGGCATGTACTACAACAAGAAGATCTTCAAGGACAACGGGGTCAACGTCCCGACGACGTGGACGGAGCTGATGGCCGCCTGTGACGCGCTGAAGGCCAAGGGGGTCACGCCTCTGGGCATCGCCGGCAAGGACTCGGCCGGCGTCAACACGTTGGGCATCATCCAGAGCACCTACCCGACCGCCGACGCCAAGAACGCCTTGGCAAAGGGGCTCTACGACGGGTCGGTCAAGCTCAACGACGGCAAGCAGCTCGATGTCCTGACCAAGCTCCAGAAGCTCTACGGGTATGCCGAGCCGAACTTCGCCGGCGTCACCTACGCGACCATGACGGCCGACTTCGTCAACGGCAAGTACGCCATGGTGGCCGACGGCACCTGGAACGTCACGAGCCTGCAGAAGGCCGGCGGCTCGGCGTTGGACTTCGGCTACTTCCCACTGCCCGCCAGCGACACCGCGGCCGACAACAAGAACCTCGGTGGCAAGGTCGAGCTGTCGCTCGCGATCCCTGCGAACGCCAAGAACCCGCAGGCGGCCGTCGCCTGGCTGGACTTCTTCGCGAAGAACTACGCGCTCTTCGACGACCAGGCCGGGTTCGCCCCTTCGGTGAACGGCGCCAAGAGCAACGACTTCTACACGGGCGTCGCCGCCAACATTGCCCAGTTCTCACCCGCGTGGGACACCATCTGGATCGCCAACACCAAGGCGGGTCCGGCCGCCGCCGTCCCGTTCAACTGGGCCGGGGTCGCCCCCATGGGGTCCGGTGACGCCACGGCGGCAGCGACCGCGGCGCAGACCGACTGGGCCGCCGGACTAGCGAAGTGAAGGGCAGCACCTTCCTCTTCGGTCGACGCTCGACCGCACAGCTGATCTTCGCCCTGGGCCTCGCGCTCGTCGTCGTCTTCTCCCTCGCGCCCGCCGTGGGCATCCTCGTCATCTCCTTCAGCGACATTCGCTCGCTGCCGTTCCTGCCCGTCCACTTCGTGGGCCTCGACAACTACGCCACCTTCTTCTCCTCGGCGCAGCTGGGCTACAACCTTCACGCACTGTGGAACACCTTGGTGTTCGCGATCTCGGTGACGTTGTTGCAGAACGGCATCGCGCTCTTCGTCGCCGTGCTCCTCAACCAGCGCCTGCGCGGGCGCAACTTCGCCAGGGCCATCGTCTTCCTGCCGACGATCCTCGGCGTGACGATCATCGGCCTCGTCTTCAGCCTCGTCTTCAACCCGTCCGGCGGGCCGGCCGCCAGCGTGTGGAGCTGGTTCGGCTCCGGGTCGGCCTTCTTCGGGTCGCCCTCGCTGGCCATGCCTCTGGTGATCGCCGTGCAGGTGTGGTCAGGAGTCGGCGTCGCTGTGGTCATCTACCTCGCCGGGCTGCAGGCCATCCCACCGGAGCTCTACGAGGTGGCCTCGATCGACGGCGCGGGCAGCTGGCAACGGCTTCGGCATGTGACCTACCCGCTGCTGGCCCCGTCGGTCACCGCCAACACCCTCCTCAGCGTCATCGGTGCGCTGCAGAGCTACCAGCTGATCTACGTGCTCACCGGGCCGATCAACCCGGCCACGCAGGTCCTCTCGCTCGCGATCTTCACGCAGGGCTTCGGCGGGGCCCAGGGTGGCACCGCGCTGTCCCAGGGCTACGCGGCCGCCATCTCGATGGTCCAGTTCGTCATCGTCATGATCGTCTCGCTGGGGATGCTGGCGTACCTGCGGCGACGGGAGACCTCGCTGTGAGCACCCTCGGGCCTGCCGCCGTCACAGCCCAGACGGTCCCCACCACCCGAACCGTCGCGCCCGAGCGCGCGCCGCACCGCCGAGCCGGCAAGATCGGGCTCTACGCCCTGCTGGTGGTCGTCGTCCTCATCTACCTGTACCCGCTCGTGTTCCTGGTCAACACCGCCCTGAAGTCGGACGCCGAGTTCACCAGCAACCCCACCGGCCTCGTCACGGCGCCCCAGCTGGGCAACTTCGCGACCGCCTGGGACAAGGGCAACTTCGCGGCATACCTGGGCAACTCGGTGCTCTACACCCTCATCGCCGCCGGTGTGGGCACGGCCATGTCGCTCATGGTCGGCTTCCCGGTGGCCCGGGGATACCTCAAGCACACCCGGGTCTGGAACGGCCTCTTCGCCGCCCTGCTCTTCCTGCCCAACACGCTGGTCACGGTGTTCCAGCTCGCGCTGCGGATGAACCTCTACGACACCCGGCTGGGATACGTGCTCATCATGGCCTCCGGCGTCGGGGTCGGGCCGATCCTCATCACCGGGTACCTCAAGTCGATCCCCAGGGAGATCGACGAGGCGGCGGCACTGGACGGGGTGGGCTACGCCCGCTACCTCTTCCGGTTCCTGCCCGCGCTGATCCGGCCGGTACTCGCCACCGTCTTCATCCTTCAGGCGATCGGGGTCTGGAACGACATCATCCTGGCCACCATCCTGCTCCCCGACCAGACGAAGTTCCCCGTCACCCTGGGCCTGTTCGCCTTCAAGGGCACCTACACGAGCCAGTGGAGCCTGCTCGCGTCGGCGACGATCATCGTGGCGGCTCCGTTGCTCGTCGCGTACGTGTTCCTCCAGCGCTACCTCGTCGCGAGCGTCGTCGGCGGGGCGGTGAAGGGATGACCCGGCGCGGGTGAACGGGGTGCCGGTGACGGTGTCGGCCTCCGGCCCCGTCCGGTTCCCCATGGGTCCGTTCGTCCCGTATGCGGGCAACCCCGTCCTCACTCCCCACGGGGACGGCTGGGAGTCCGGCAGCGTGTACAACCCCGCGGCAGTCGTCGCCGACGGGCAGGTCGTCCTGCTCTACCGCGCCCACGCGGACGACATCGTGTCCCACATCGGGATGGCCCGTAGCGACGACGGGTATGCCTTCCGCCGCGAACCGGACCCCGTGCTCTCGCCGAGCGAGGACTACGACCGGTTCGGTGTGGAGGACCCCCGGGTGACCGCGGTCGACGGCACCTACTACCTCACGTACTCCGGCTGGGACCGCCGGCACTCGCGACTCTGCCTCGCGACGTCCACCGACCTGCGCTCCTGGACCAAGCACGGCCCGGTGCTCGGGGAGTTCGACACGTTCCAGCCGCAGGGGCGCGAGCCGGACGGGGTTGGCTGTCCGGGCCCGCCGTGGTCCAAGGCGGGCGGGATCCTCCCGCAGCGGGTCGGCGAGAACTACCTCATGTTCTTCGGAGAGGGCTCGATCTGGACCGCGACCTCACCGGACCTGTTCCACTGGACCCCGACCGTGCCCGACCGCGAACCGCCACTCATGGCGCCCCGAGCGGGGACCTTCTCCGACTTCCTCGTCGAGGTGGGCCCCCCGCCCCTCCTCACGGACGACGGTCTCGTCCTGCTACTGCACAACGCGGCGGCCAAACACCCCGACGGCTCGGTGCGCTACACCGCCGGCCAGTTGCTGGTCCACCCCGACCGGCCGCACGAGATCCTCGCCGAGCTGACCCGGCCGTGGATCGAGCCGCGCACCCACGAGGAGCGAGAAGGCCTGGTCTCCAACGTGACCTTCGTCGAGGGGCTCGTCTGGTTCACGGGCCGCTGGCTCGCCTACTACGGCCAGGCCGACTCCACCATCGGGGTCGCGGCCTTCACCCCCGGTGACCGCTGGTCCGCCGTCGCCCCCTGAGGTATCTGGTCCCCTCCGTACGCCTTCCGCACGCCCGATCGCCCGACCGCCCGACCGCAAGGAGAACGCCCATGACGATCACCCGCCGTACCTTCCTCACGGCCACTGCCGCCACGGCGGCGGGCGCCGTCGTCGTCGGTGTCCCGAGCACGAGCTCGGCGGCGCCGGCCGCCGCCCGGTCGGGGCCCCTGACCAACCTGGCTCACCTGCGGTGGCTGCTCGACGAGGTGCATCTCGCCGCCTCGTCGACGCATACGACGATCGACATCGCGTCGAGCCCCACCGGGCTCGCACCCTGGACCTATGCGAACGCCCTGTCGGGCGGCGGCTTCGCGCGGGTCGGCGGGGGGAACCTCGACCCGGCGACCGGCTACTGGTCGCAGGGGGCCTACAACGCCGACGACATCGCCCGCGCCGCCGTGGTCTTCCTGCGCGCGGCGGAGCAGGGGGCCGGCGGCGCGTCCGCCCGCGGGGGAGCACTGGCCGAGGCCCGTGGTCTGCTGCGCACCCTGACCTACCTCCAGGACGCCGACGGCCCGCGGGCCGGCAACGTCGTCCTATGGATGCAGGCCGACGGGACGCTCAACCTCAGGCCGCAGCCGCCGGACTCGCCGAACCCCTCGGACGCGGCCGAGTCGTACTGGCTGGCCCGGACACTGTGGGCGGTCGGGGAGGGCTATGCGACCTTCCAGCAACGGGATCCGGCCTTCGCGGCGTTCCTGCGCGATCGCCTCCACCTGGGGCTCGACGCCCTCGACCGGGGCTGCCTCTCGCACTACGGCCAATGGCTCGTCGCGGACGACGTCCGGGTGCCGGGGTGGCTCATCACCGGCGGCGCGGACGCCACGGCCGAGGCGTGCCTCGGCCTGGCCGCCTACGTCAAGGCGGCGCCTGACGAGGCCCGCGCCCGCACGGCCCTGGCCCGGCTGGCCGAAGGGGTGGCCGCGATGCGGTCGGGCGGCACCGGGGTCTGGCCGTTCGGGGCCATCCTGCCCTGGACCCTCTCGCAGAGCTTCTGGCATGCGTGGGGTGGCGAGGCACCGCAGGCCCTGTGCCGCACGGCGGGCGTGCTCGGCGACCGCACCCTGCGGGCGGCGGGTCTCTCGGACGCAGGGTCGTTCACCCCGCAGGTCCTCACCTCAGGCGGGCCGCACAACGCCTGGGCGACCGTCCCGGCCGAGGCCCAGATCGCCTACGGCGCCGAGGGCCGGGTGTCCGGCGTCCTGGCCGCCGCCGACCTCACCGGCTCCGAGGGCTTCCTCGATCTGGCGGGCCTCGCCGGCGGCTGGTTCTTCGGCGCCAACCTCAGTGGGCGTGCGGTCTACGACCCGGCGACCGGCGTCACGTTCGACGGGGTCGAGACCGACGGCCGGGTCAACGCCAACTCCGGTGCGGAGTCGACCATCCACGGTCAGCTGGCCATGCTCGCGCTCGACGCCCACCCCGTGGCGGGCGCTCTCGCGGCCTCGATCACCGGGTATGCGTTCCACGGGCTGTCGGTCGTCGAGGCCGAGGGCGGGGTGCTCGCGGGCGGGGCCACCGTCGTGCGTCCACCGTCGGCGTGGACCGGGGCCGCGAACTGGTCGGGCGGCGCCTACGTCACGGTGCCGGCCGGTGGGTCGCTCGTCCTCGCGGTCGGCGGCCACGACGGCGACCTCGTCCACCCGATCGTCAACCGCCGCCCCGGTGACCTGGGAACGAGCAGCTACTGGGCGTTGGACGCCCGCGGCCTGCGCACCCTGCTGGGACGGCTGGCCAACGGCGGCCTACGGGACACCGGCGTGGTGCAGGCCGACGGGCTGCTCAAGCCGTTCCCCCTCGACCGGGCGCTGCCGGACGGCTCGGTCTCGGTCGTCGTCGAGTCGACCGGCGACCTCCAGCTCGACGCCCTGCTCATGCAGCCGGTCATCTCTACCGTGGTCTACGCCCGGGGCGGCGGGACGCCGGCCGTGCTCTACGCCAACGCCCGGACCATCCCGGCCAACGTCCCCGCCCTGGCGGCCGGGACGGGCTGGACGTGGACCGCCGACGGGACCCGCCGCGGAGCGGTGCGTGGACCGCGGGTACTCGTCACCGGAGGCGGCTTCGCCATCACCACCTGATCCCGCCAAAGGTCACCTGTGGCTGTTTCGGAGGCGTGAAAACGACCGAAGGTGACCCGTCGACCCCGCATACGCGCCAGAGGTGACCATTGGCCGACGCATCGGCGCCGCGGGTGGGCCTCGGCGTTTCGGTCACGCCAAAGGTCACCTCTGGCTGTTTCGGAGCCCAGAAAACAACCGAAGGTGACCCGTCGACCCCTGCATACACGCCAGAGGTGACCTTTGGCCGGGCCGGTCGGGCGCACCGAGGGTGCGTCACGCCAAAGGTGACCTTTGGCCGGTCGGGTGAGGCGGCGGGATTACTCGTGAGGGGCGTCGGGCTCGCGCCAGCGGCTGGTGATCGGCAGGCGCCGGTCCTTGCCGAAGGCCAGGGGTGAGATCTTCGGTCCTGGGGCGAACTGGCGCCGCTTCCACTCGGCCCGGTCGACGAGCTGGATGACCTTGTCCACCACCACCGGGTCGAAGCCCTCGGCGACCAGCTGCTCGCGGCCGTGGGCGACGCCGACGTAGCCGGCGAGGATGGCATCGAGCTCCTCGTAGGGCGGCAGCGAGTCCTGGTCGGTCTGGCCGGGACGCAGCTCGGCCGACGGTGGCTTGGTGATGGTCGCCTCGGGGATGGGAGGCACCTCGCCGCGCGCCTCGGCATACCGGTTGCGCCAACGCGCCAGCTCCCAGACCAGCGTCTTGGGCACGTCCTTGATCGGCGCGAAGCCGCCGACGCTGTCGCCGTAGATCGTCGAGTAGCCGACGGACACCTCGGACTTGTTGGAGTTGGCGAGGACGAGCGGGCCCTCCTGGTTGGAGATCCCCATCCAGATGACCCCGCGCACCCGGGCCTGGAGGTTCTCCTCCGCGATCCCGGTGAGCCCGAGCGCGTCGAGGAACGGGTCGACCATCGGCTGGATCGGTACCACGCGGTAGTCGAGCCCGAGGTTCTTGGCCAGCTCGGCGGCGTCGTCCTTGCTGCCCTCGGAGGAGTAGCGGCTGGGGTTGCTGATGCCGATGACGTTCTCGCCGCCGAGCACGTCGGCCGCGATGGCCGCGACCACCGTGGAGTCGATGCCGCCGGAGACCCCGAGGAGCACCTTCCGGAACCCGTTCTTGCGTACGTAGTCGTGCAGACCGAGGCCCACGGCGCGCCAGACCTCCTCGACGGGGTCGAGCCGTGGGTACATGGGCGGGTCCTGCACCGCGTACGCCTCGACGGGCTCGTCGGAGACGACGACGTGCAGGACGCCCTCGGGCACCTCCACCACGGTCGACGCCTCCAGCTCGAGGTCGACGACGACCAGGCTCTCGACGAACTGGGGACCGCGGGCGAGCACGGTGCCGTCGCGGCCGACGACCATGGAGTCGCCGTCGAAGACCAGCTCGTCCTGGCCGCCGACCATGTTGAGGTAGGCCAGCGCGCAGCCGGCCTCGGCGGCCCGGCGCTGCACCAGCTCCAGGCGTGTGTCGTCCTTCTCCCGCTCGTAGGGCGACCCGTTGACGACGAGCAGGAGCTCGGCCCCGGCGGCTCGGGTCTGGGCGACCGGCCCACCTTCCTGCCAGAGGTCCTCGCAGATGGCGATGGCCACGTCGACGCCGCGCACCCGGACGACCGTCAGCGTGTCGCCGGGCGCGAAGATGCGGTACTCGTCGAAGACCCCGTAGTTCGGCAGGTGGTGCTTGGCGTAGCGCCCGACCACGCGCCCGTCGTGGATGACGGCGGCACAGTTCTGGGGCAGGGCCCGCCCCGGGTCACCGTCGGCGGCGCCGTCGCCGGCACGGTCGAGGTAGCCGACGACGACGGGCAGGTCACCGAACCCGTCGCTGGCGAGGTCGGCCGCGAGCCGGGTGAGGGCGGTGCGGGAAGCCTCGACGAAGGACGCGCGCAGCGCGAGGTCCTCGACCGGGTAGGCGGTGAGGACCATCTCGGGGAAGGCCACCAGGTGCGCGCCGGCCCGAGCGGCCTCGGTCACCCGGTCTCGTATCAACCGGGCGTTGCCCGGGAGGTCACCGACGACCGGGTTGACCTGGGCCATCGCCAGGCGCAGCTGAGCCATGGAGACGAGGGTAGTTCCCGTCGCCTTTCCCTCCAGGCCCCCCTGTGACCGCCACGGAGGGCGGTCTGCCCTAGAGCAGTAACCTTCGTAAAACCTGGGTAAAGAGTCAAAAAGTCCTGGCCAAGGACGTAGACGCCGAAGCCCCGCCTAGTGTCGCGCCTGCCCGCCGTTCAACCATGACGGCGGCAACGACACTGGAGGATCCCTGTGAAGAACTGCCCCCTGAGAGCGGCCGCGGGCGCTACTACATCGCGGAGAACCGCACCTACACGGGGTATGACGCGACGCTCAAGACCGGCCCGTACAACTTCGGGTG
>JBDSYO010000205.1:0-7506 GCA_039925625.1 Lapillicoccus sp.
CTCGTCGGACGTGCTCTGGGTCACGATCCACCAGCCTACCGAGCACGCTCCGGGCCGGCCGAAGGAGGCGGAAGGTATTTCGACGTCGAAATGGTTGCCCTTCTCAGGCGCAGCCGTCAGACTGTAAGGCGGCCGTGGAACATCGCCGAGGCGCCCCGCGTTCCCCGTGGAGTCGATCCGACCGTCCCGATCCCTGATCGGAACCGGCCCGACCAGGGCCCGAAGCCCCCGCTTCGAGCCCGCATGACCGCCCGATGACCCACCGCACACCCAGGACGAGGCAGCAGCGTCGCCGCCTCGTCACCCACCGAGCCTGGACCCGCAGCACGACGAAGACCCCATCCGGACCGGCTCCGGTGGGTCCGACGACCAGGCGCGTCGCCGATCTCCCAGCGACGACCCAGCAACGACACGGACCCTTGATGACGACGAGCACGACCCGCCCCAACCACCCCACGACCCCCGGCACCCGCCGGCCGTACCCCCGCGGCGGCACCCCCGCCAGTGCCGCCCGCACGACCACCAGCCCTTCGACCTCGGCACCGATTCCCGCTTCCCGCCCGCAGCCCCACAGCGCGGGTCAGAGCACGACAAGGAGCACGATAAACATGGACTGGCGCGACCGCGCTGCCTGCCTTGACGAGGACCCGGAGCTGTTCTTCCCCATCGGGAACACCGGCCCCGCGATCCTGCAGATCGAGGAGGCCAAGGCCGTCTGCCGTCGGTGCGAGGTGGTCGACACCTGCCTCAAGTGGGCGCTCGAGTCCGGTCAGGACGCCGGTGTCTGGGGTGGCCTCTCCGAGGACGAGCGCCGCGCGCTCAAGCGCCGTAACGCCCGGGCCCGCCGCGCCGGCTGACCCTACGGGGCGAGCGGGCGCAGCACGGCGGTGAACGTGACCTGCGTACCGTGCGGCTCGGCGGGGGTCCACCGGATCGTGCCCCGCAGGTCGTCCACGAGCGACTGCACGATCTGGGTGCCGAGGCCCGAGCCGGGACGCCGGTCCCCGGTCATCCCGACGCCGTCGTCGGTGATGGTGACGGTCAGGTCGTCCGGCGGGCCCGACGCGCCCGCGGTGCGGCGGACGTCGACGGCGACCCGGCCCCCCTGGTCGCCCGGGTAGCCGTGCTCGATGGCGTTCTGCACCAGCTCGCTGAGGATCATGGCCAGCGAGGTGGCGTCCTCGGCGCGCAGCCGTCCGAACGAGTCTCCGGTGCGGGCCCGCTCGATCCGCTTGTCGTAGGCGGCCACCTCGGCGACCGCCCGGAAGCCCTGCTCGGCCACCTCGTCGAAGTCGACCGTCTCGTCGAACCCCTTGCTCAGCGTCTCGTGGACCAGGGCGATGGTGCCCACCCGGCGTTCGGCCTCGCGCAGCGCCGCCTTGGACTGCTCGTCGTCGGTGCGCCGGGCCTGGAGCCGCAGCAGCGCGGCGACCGACTGCAGGTTGTTCTTGACCCGATGGTGGATCTCGCGGATCGTCGCGTCCTTCGTGAGCAGCTCCTGCTCCCGTCGACGCAGCTCGCTGACGTCGCGCAGCAGCAGCAGCGCCCCGAACCGCTGCCCCGCCTCGGTGAGCGGGATGGCCCGCATGGAGATGATCGCCCCCTGGCTGCCCACCTCGGTGCGCCACGGCTGGCGCCCGGTGAGCACCAGGGGCAGCCCCTCGTCGACGGGTGAGGCGTCGCGCAGGGTGGCGGTGACGATCTGCGACATCGAGCCGCCGATGACGTCGCCCGGCCAGCCCAGGCGGTGGATGGCGGAGACCGCGTTGGGGCTGGCGTAGGTGATGACGCCGTCGTAGTCGAGCCGCACCACGCCGTCCCCCGCGCGCGGAGCCCCCCGGCGCAGCCCCGTCGGCGCCGACGAGTTCGGGAACTCCCCCGCGGCGACCATCCGCGACAGGGCGTCGGCCGTGGCGAGGTAGGTCAGCTCGAGCCGGCTCGGGGTGCGCATCATCGACAGGTTGGTATGCCGCGTGATGACGGCGATCGCCCGGCCGCGGCGGACCACGGGGAGGGACTCCTCCCGCACGGGCAGGTCGTCACCCCACTCCGTGTCACGGTCGCGCACGATCCGGCGCTCCGCATACGCCTGCTCGAGGATCTCGGCCCGCGCCCGGGTGGCCTTGACCCCGACCTGGTCCTCGAAGAAGACCATCTGGCCGGTGGTCGGGCGGATGTGCGCCACGGCCTGCCACTGCACCGGGGAGAGGCGCACCCACAGCACGAGGTCGGCGAACGACAGGTCGGACAGCAGCTGCCAGTCGCCGACCAGCAGGTGCAGCCACTCGACGTCCGGGGGCGTCAGCTCGGCGTGCTCGTGGAGGAGCTCGGCGAGCGTGGGCACGCGTCGACCCTATCCGGCGCCCTGATCGCTTCATCGGTCAGCGTGCCGGCGCCGCCTGACCGCTGCGTAGCACCCCACGCAACGTGCGCAGGGCCACCGACAGCGCCGCGATGCCCGCCGTGTCGAGCCGCTCGATGCCGTGCAGAGCCGTGCGCGCACGGGTGAGCGCCTCGCGGTTGGCCTCCGCCCAGTGCTCGAACCGCTGGGCCGGCGTGCCGTCCGCCCCGACGAGGAGCACCGAACGGGTGAGGGACTCGAGCACGGTGTAGAGGTCGTCGCGCATGGCTCCTCGCGCGAGCGCGTCCCACCGGTCGTCCCGGGGCAGCTGGGTGACCCGGGTCAGCATCGCGTCGATCCCGAACTTCTCCGATGCGTAGTAGTAGACGCCCGCGACCTCTTCGACCGGGCGCTGCAGGTCGTGGGCCAGGTCGACGACGTCGAGCAGGGAGTAGAGGTCGAGCAGCGTCGCGGCCCGCAGCGCCATCTCGTGGGGCGCCCCCAGCTTCTCCAGCTCCTTGCCCCGCCGCTCGAGCCGCTTGCGCTCCCCACCCTGCAGGAGCTGGGGTATGCGAGGAGCGAACTGCGCGACGGGGCCCCGGAACCGGTCGACCTCGGCCACGATGTCGATGCCGGTGGGCCGGGCCGTGAGGAACCAGCGCACCGCCCGGTCGAGCAGCCGCCGGAACTCGAGGTAGAGCGCCGTCTGCGTCCGGGTGGACACGACGTTGTCCAGAGCCTCGACGCTCGCCACGAAGTCGGACAGCCCGAACACCTCGCGGCAGACGACGAACGCGCGGGCGACCTCCTCGGGGGTGGCGCCGGTCTCCTCCACGGCCCGGAACGCGAAGGTGATGCCCCCGCGGTTGACGAGCGAGTTGACCACGGCGTTGGTGACGATCTCGCGGCGCAGCGGGTGGGAGGCGAGCTGCGCGGCATACCGCTCCCTGATCGGGGCGGGGAAGTAGGCGGTGAGCGTCTGCTGGAACCACGGGTCGTCGGGCAGCCCGGTGGGGAGCAGGTCCTCCTTGAGGGCGAGCTTGGCGTAGGCCACCAGCACGGAGAACTCCGGTGAGGTCAGCCCGAGGCGGGCGCCGTGGCGCTTGCCGATCTCCGCGTCGGACGGCAGGAACTCCAGCGCGCGGTCGAGGTCGCCGCGCTCCTCCAGCCAGTGGATGAGCCGCTGGTGCACCCGCAGCATGGACAGCTGCTGGGCCCGGGCGTTGCCGAGCAGGACGTTCTGCTCGTAGTTGTCCCGCAGCACCTGATGGGCGACCTCGTCGGTCATGGACTGCAGGAGGGTGTTGCGCTCCGCCAGCGTCATCTCGCCCTCCCGGGTGAGGCTGGTGAGCAGGATCTTGATGTTGACCTCGTGGTCGCTGGTGTCGACCCCCGCGGAGTTGTCGATCGCGTCGGTGTTGATGCGCACCCCCGCCAGCGCCGCCTCGATGCGTCCGAGCTGGGAGCACCCGAGGTTGCCGCCTTCGCCGACCACCTTGCAGCGCAACGCGTTCCCGTCGACCCGGATCGCGTCGTTGGCCCGGTCGCCGATCTCGGCGTTGCTCTCCGTCGAGGCCTTGACGTAGGTGCCGATCCCGCCGTTCCACAGCAGGTCGACCGGCGCGAGGAGGATCCCCTTCATCAGCTCTGCGGGGGTGGTCGACGTCGTGCCCTTGGCCAGTCCGAGGGCCAGCACCATCTCCGGGGACACGGGCACCGACTTGGCCGCCCGGTCGAAGACCCCGCCCCCGGTGCTGATGAGCGAGACGTCGTAGTCGGCCCACGACGAGCGGGGCAGGTCGAAGAGACGGCGCCGCTCCGCATACGTCGTGGCGGCGTCGGGCGTCGGGTCGACGAAGACGTGCCGGTGGTCGAAGGCCGCCACGAGCCGGATGTGCTCGGAGAGCAGCATGCCGTTGCCGAACACGTCTCCCGACATGTCACCGACGCCGACGACCGTGACGTCCTGGGTCTGGGTGTCGACGTCCATCTCGCGGAAGTGCCGCTTGACCGACTCCCAGGCCCCGCGAGCGGTGATGCCCATGACCTTGTGGTCGTAGCCCGCCGAGCCGCCGGACGCGAACGCGTCGTCGAGCCAGAACCCGTAGTCCTGCGCCCGGGCGTTGGCGATGTCGGAGAAGGTCGCGGTGCCCTTGTCGGCCGCGACGACGAGATAGGTGTCGTCGCCGTCGTGGCGCACGACGTCGGCGGGCGGCACGGCCTCGCCGGCGACGAGGTTGTCGGTGAGGTCGAGCAGGCCGGAGATGAACAGGCGGTAGGACGCGATCCCCTCGGCGAGCCACGCGTCGCGGTCGACGGTGGGGTCGGGCAGCTGCTTGGCGTAGAACCCGCCCTTGCTGCCGGTCGGGACGATGACGGCGTTCTTCACCATCTGGGCCTTGACCAGGCCGAGGATCTCGGTGCGGAAGTCCTCGCGCCGATCGCTCCATCGCAGCCCACCGCGAGCCACCTTGCCGAAGCGCAGGTGGACGCCCTCGACCCGGGGACCGTACACCCAGATCTCGAACATCGGCCGTGGGGCGGGCAGGTCGGGGACCCGCTTGGGGTCGAGCTTGAGGCTCACGTACGGTTTCGGGCCGCCGGCGGGGTCGGACTGGTAGTAGCTCGTGCGCAGGCCGGCCGTGACGACGCCCAGCAGGGCGCGGATGATCCGGTCCTGGTCGAGGCTCTGCACCGCGTCGAGCGCGGTGTGCACGGCGTCGACGATTTCGGCCTCGGCCGCGGCGCGATCCTGGCCGGCCTGGCCGCCGAACCGGCTGGGGTCGAACCGCGTTTCGAACAGGTCGACGAGCTGCCGCGCGATGGCGGCGTTGCCCACGAGCGCGGCCACGACATACTCCTGGGAGAACGTCGAGCGGGTCTGCCGCAGGTACTTCGCGACCATCCGCAGGATGACGACCTGGCGCCAGGTCAGCCCGGCCCGCAGGACGAGGGCGTTGAACCCGTCGGACTCGGCCGCGCCGCCCCAGACCGCGCGGACGGCATTCTGGAGCCGCAGCCGGCGCCCCTCGCGGTCGGCGTCGTCCGAGCCCCAGTCGCCGTCGCCGGGCGTCCGCAACCCGAAGTCGTAGACGAAGACCCGCACCCCGTCGCTGCGCACGATCTCGTAGGGCCGCTCGTCGGTGACCTCGACCCCGAGGTCGGTGAACAGCGGCAGCACCCGGGTGAGGGACAGCCGCCCCCGTCGGTAGAGCTTGAGCCGGCGCTCGCGCGCCGGGCTTCCCGGCTCCTCGTGCAGGTCGACCTCGACGGCGTCGTCCGACTCGAGCATCTCGATCCGGCGGATGTCCGTGACCGCGACCCGCGGCTCGACGTCCTCCTTGTACGCCTCGGGAAAGGCCTTCCCGTAGAAGCCGACCAGCCGGGCGCCGGCCTCGTCGCCCACATCGGCCCGCAGGGCCTCCACGAGGTCCTCGTCCCAGGTGCGGGTCGCTTCGATGATGTCCCGCTCCAGGGCCGCGACGTCCACCTCGGGGATCGCCTGCCCCCGCGGCATCCGCACCGTGAAGTGCAGCCGGGCGAGCACCGAGTCGGAGATGCGCGTCGTGTAGTCGACGGTGTCGGACGCGAAGGCGCGCCGCAGGATCTCCTCCATCTTCAGGCGTACGCCCGTGGTGTAGCGGTCGCGCGGGAGGTAGACCAGGCAGGAGACGAACCGCCCGTAGACGTCGTCGCGCAGGAACATCCGGGTCTTACGGCGCTCCTGAAGGTGCAGCACCGCGGTGGCGACGTCGAGCAGCTCGTCGGGGTCGGTCTGGAAGATCTCGTCGCGCGGGTAGTTCTCCAGCACCTGCACGAGGTCCTTGCCCGAGTGGCTGGCGGGCGTGAACCCCGCCCGGTCGAGCAGCAGCCGCACCCGGTCGTCGAGGATGGGGATGTTGAGGATCGACTCGGCGTAGGCGCTCGAGGCGAAGAGCCCGAGGAAGCGGCGCTCGCCGACGACCTGGCCGCGCTCGTCGAACTGCTTGACGCCGATGTAGTCGAGGTAGGTCGAGCGGTGCACGGTCGAGCGGGAGTTGGCCTTGGTGATGATGAGCAGCCGGTGGTCACGAGCCTTCGCCTGCGCCTGCGGGCTGAGCCGCGCGAACGACGCGGAGCCCGGCCGGTCGTAGCGCAGGATGCCCAGGCCGGTGCCGCTCACCCCCTCGAGCAGGTCGGCGCCCTGCGCTTCGGGGCCCTCGGGCGTGAGCGTGTACTCGCGGTAGCCGAGGAAGGTGAAGTGGTTCGAGGCGAGCCAGCCCAGGAAGCGCGCGGTCGACCGCACCTCGTCCACGTCGACGCCGGCGGGCGGGGCGTCGCGCAGCGCCGCGGCGATCTCGGAGCAGTGCTCGCGCATCTTGGCCCAGTCCTGCACCGCGTCGCGGACGTTGCCCAGCACGTCCCTCAACGCGGCGGCGATCTCGTCGCACTCCTCCTGCGTGGCGACGCGGTCGATCTCGAGATGCATCCACGACTCGACGACGACGCCGAACTCCCCCGTAGGGCCCTCGTCGTCGAGCACCGCCTCGAGGGTGCCCACGGCGTCGCGGCGCACAACCAGCTGCGGGTGCACCACGAGGTGCACGGTGCGGCCGAGCCGGTCGAGCTCCCCGGTCACCGAGTCGACGAGGAAGGGCATGTCGTCGGTGACGACCTGGACGATCGTGCGACCGCTGCTCCACCCGGCGTCGTCCGAGCCCGGGTTGCGCACCGAGACGTTCGCCGTGCCGACTGCACGCTCGTGCGCCAGCTCGCGCTCGGCGAGCGCGGCGCCCAGCAGGTCGACCGGCTCGCGAGCAAGCAGGTCCTCGAGGGCGACGTGGCGGAAGAACTGCCGCAGGAACGCCTCGACCGCGTCGACGCCTTCGCCGGTGAGGGCGCCCGCACCATCCGGGCCACCAGAACCGCCAGGACCGCCTGGACCGCCTGGAGCCGAGCCGGCGGCCTCGGCCGCCGCATGGAGATGCTGGATGCGTGACTGCTCGAGTGCCGCCGACATGGCTGTGAGGTTCCTTACTGGGTGACTGCCGGCACGCCTCGTCGAGTGCCGGTTCGGAGCCTAGCGCCCGGCTCCGAGCGCCGGCTCCCAGCCGGGTCCGTCGCAGCGGCGGTCGTAGCGGCGGTCGTAGCGGCGGTCGTAGCGGCGGTCGTAGCGGCCTACGGGT
>JBDSYO010000206.1:0-3319 GCA_039925625.1 Lapillicoccus sp.
CGGGCTCACCTCCCTGGAGCAGGGTGCGGCCGTCGTCGGTCACCGACCAGAACGGGTTGTGGGCAACCTCCCAGCAGTGCCCGTCGGGGTCGGCGAACAGGCCGGAGTAGCCGCCCCACTCCGTCGGGGCGCCCCGGCGCCGGACCGTGCCGCCCGCGCTCGCCGCCTCGTCGAGCAGGGCGTCGACGGCGGCGGGTGACCCCAGGTTCTGGGCGAGGGTGACCCCGCCCCAGCCGCCCGCATCGTGCGCCAGGGAGTCCCGGGCCAGCTCGTCGCGCCCCCACAGCCCGAGGACGATGCCGCCGAGCTGGAAGAAGACCACCTCGGCGGTGGGGCCGGTCGACTGCCAGCCGAGGGCTGCGTAGAACCGGCGGGCGCGGTCGAGGTCGGCCACACCGAGGGTCACGAGGCTGAGGCGCTGGTCCATGCGGGCACGCTAGCGGCGAGCGCCGACAGGCCCCGTCGAGGCCGGCCGAGGGGGGGTCGGTCAGCCCCAGCCGAGGTGCCGAAGGCCGGCGGCGGTCACCGCGGCGAGCACCACGACGACCAGGAAGGGTGCGCGCAGCAGCAGCGCGACGACGGCGACGGCGAGGCCCGCGGCCCGGGCGTCGACCGTGAGCCCGTGGCTGCTCGAAGCGAACGTCTGCACCACGACGAGGGCGGTGAGCAGGGCCACCGGCAGCAGCCCCGTGACCCGGCGCACGCGCATACCGGACAGCCAGTGCTGCGGCACGAGGTAGCCCGCGAGCTTGAGCAGGTAGGCGAGCAGGCTCGCCGCCAGCACGGTGACCCACTGGCTCACGGCGCCTCACCGCGTCCGTCACGCGGGCCGCCGGCGCGGCGAACGCTGCCGACCGCCACGGCCGCGAGCGCGGCCACGAGCACCGGTATGCCGGGGGGCGCGGCGGGCACGAGCAGCGCCGCGACGAGCCCGGCCAGGACCGCGACGACCACGGCCTCCCGGCTGCGCAGCCGCGGCCACAGCAGGGCGGCGAAGGCGGCGGCCGCGGCGGCGTCGAATCCGTAGACCTTGGGGTCGCCCAGGGCGTCGCCGAGCAGGGCGCCGAGCAGGGTCGTGAGGTTCCAGCCGAGGAAGACGACGACGCCCGTCACCCAGAACCCCCGTCGCTGCGCCGTGGTGGTCTCCTGGGCGATGGCCACCGCCGTGGACTCGTCGATCGTGAGGTGGGCGGCGAGGAGCCGCCGCAGCCCGCGGACCTCGAGGATGCGCGAGACCTGGAGCGCATACAGCCCGTTGCGGACCCCGAGCAGGCTGGAGGTCGCGACGGCCGCGACGCCGGTCCCTCCGGCGCCCAGGATGCCGGCCAGCGCGAACTGCGAACCGCCGCTGAACAGCAGGGCGGACAGGGCAACGGTCTGCCACAGGGTCAGACCCGAGGCGACGGCCACGGCCCCGAAGCTCACACCATAGGCACTGGTAGCCAGCCCGACGGAGACCGCCTGCCTCGTCACCGCGCGGCGTCGCTCGGCCTCGTCGGCCATCCCGTCGCCAGCCATGGCGGGCATCGTGCCAGGGTCTGGTGTCGCCGGAGTCGGGTGGTGGTCACCGGCTGGACACCGAGGGCGGCGAGCCATAACTCACGGTTATGATGTCCTGGTGCGCTCGTTATTGACTTTCCCCAACCCTGTGAACGAGAAGGCGGCCCGCGTGGTCGCCGGTCTCGTCGTCGTCACCGCCGTCATCGCTCTCGTGCTGCGCGCAGAGTGGCTGGTCTGGGTGCTCGGGGCCGGCTTCCTGCTGCGGGTCCTCTCCGGCCCCCGGTTCGACCCGTTCGGGCAGGTCGCCACCCGTCTGGTGGCCCCGCGGCTCGGCCCGGCGACCCTCGTGGCGGGACCCCCCAAGCGGTTCGCCCAGGGCCTGGGACTGGCGTTCTCGGTCACGTCGGGCGTGAGCCTGGCCCTCGGCGCGACGACGTTGGGCTGGCTCGTCCTCGGCCTGCTCGTGGTCGCCGCGACGTTGGAGTCGGTCTTCGGGTTCTGCCTCGGCTGCGTGGCCTTCGGGCTGCTGCAGCGCGCCGGCGTGGTCCCGGAGTCGGTCTGCGAGGCGTGCAACGACATCTGGTCCCGGCGCACCGACGGAGCCGTGGGTCCGGGCGTCCCGGTGGACGCCCGGGTCTGAGGTCCTCGCAGGTCTCCGGCCGGCGTCGGAACCCGTTGCGGTTCCACACCGTTGGCCCGTCATGACGACCCTCACCTGTCCGAAGTGCACCGCCGACATGCGCAGCTACGAACGCAACCTCGTCCTCGTCGACCAGTGCACCGGCTGCGGTGGGCTGTTCCTCGACCGCGGTGAGCTGGAGAAGCTGGTGACGGCGGAGAACGAGTGGCACGGCGCCCCAACCGCCGCAGCAGCCGTCCCGACGCCGCAGGACCGTCGGTACGACGACCGGCCCGACTCCCGCGGGTACGACGACCGGCGTCACGATGACCGGGGGTACGACCCGCGCTACCGCAAGAAGAAGAAGTCGTTCCTCTCCGAGCTCTTCGACGACTGACGGGTCAGGCGATGGCGCCCGACACGCGTACCTCGCGGGCGGTGTCCTCGTCGGCCGGCCCGACCACCCGGTCGCGGTAGGCGCCGTCGGCCAAGAGCCCTCCGGCGCCGAGGAAGGCGCGCGTGACCTCGTCGTCGGCGAGCAGCCATGCGTGCAGCGTCGTGAACCCGGCGCCGCGCGCCGTGTCGACCGCCGCGTTGAGCAGCCGTGAGCCGTGGCCGGCGCGGCGGCCCTCGGGATGGACGCCCAGCACCAGCAGCTCACCGTCCCCGTCGCGTGCGTCCTGGTCGGACGACGGCCCCACGGCTGCGAACCCGACCACCTGCTCCCCGGCGCACGCGACGAGGAGCCGGTATGCCGCGCTCGGCGGCTGCTCCAGGGAGGCCCGCCATGCGTTCGTGAAGGGCGCTGGCTGGAAGGTCTCGACCACCTGCGGGGGCAGCACCCTGGCGTACGCGTCGCGCCACAGGACCGCCTGGACGAACCCCACGGCCGGAGCGTCACTGGGCCGGGCCACCCGCACGCTGGCGTCGGCCACGATCCGGTCGGCGGCGGGCTCAGGATGGTGCGGATGGGTGTGGCTCATCCGCACCATCCTGACAGGCCGGCGAGGGCGATCGGTCAGCCGAAGATCACGTCGGTGACCGTGACGTTCGCCGTGACGTCGACGATGACGAACGGGAGGTTGCGCGAGATGGTGTAGGTCGGGTTGGCAGCGGCGAAAGCGTCCCAGTTCGCGTAGGCCAGGTCGCCGAAGTACACGATGCAGGTCGCCGAGGTGGTGCTCACGGTGCCGCCGGTGG
>JBDSYO010000207.1:0-3694 GCA_039925625.1 Lapillicoccus sp.
TTCCGCGGCCCCGTCCCGGAGGCCGAGCGCGACTTCGAGGCACTCCTGTGGAGCGCGCTCCAGCACCTGCACGACAACGACGAGACCGCATGGGCTGGTGGGGTCGCCTCCGACCCCGACAGCCCGCACTTCGCCTTCAGCGTCGCCGGCACCGCGTTCTTCGTCGTCGGGCTGCACCCGAACGCCTCGCGCGTCGCCCGCCGGGCCCCGCTGCCGACGCTGGTGTTCAACCTGCACGAGCAGTTCGAGCAGCTGCGGGCGTCCGGCCGGTTCGAGCGGATGCGCGACACGATCCGCGATCGCGACGAGCGGTTGCAGGGCAGCGTCAACCCCATGGTGAGCGACCACGGCACCGGGTCGGAGGCGCGCCAATACTCCGGCCGCGCGGTCGACGACTCCTGGTTGGCGCCCTTCGAGAGCGCCTCGTGACCCGGTTGGCCGCCCAGACCGGCACCGGGTTCCTGCTGCGAGCCGGCGAGGAGCTCACCGTCACCGACCCGGAGGGGGGTCAGGTCAGCGACTTCTTCGCCGTCGCCGCCGACGACCACGACGAGTGGTTCTCCAGCGGGCGGACCATCGACTACCGGAACGGCATCTACGTCTCGACGGGCGACGTGCTCTACAGCAACCGCAGCCGGCCCATGGCCACCATCGTGGCTGACACCTGCGGTCGTCACGACATCCTGCTCACGCCCTGTAGCCAGGAGACGTTCGACCTCCTCTACCCGGAGCTCGGGGGTGCGGCCCATCCCAGCTGCCTCGCCAACCTGGTAGCAGGGCTGGCCCCCTTCGGAGTCGACCCCGACCGGATCTCGACGACCCTCAACATCTTCATGAACGTCTGGACCGACCGGTCGGGCGAGCTCCACATCGATCCGCCGCTGTCGGTGGCCGGCGACCGGCTCACCGTGCGCGCCGAGATGGACCTTCACGTGGGCCTGACGGCGTGCTCCGCCGAGAAGTCCAACGGCGGAGTGTGCAAGCCGATCGATTTCTCCCTCTCCGGCTGACCGTCGTCACGCCGGTCGAGCACCCGGCTATCGTGGGGCGATCGTCCTGCCGTCGACCAGGGGGTGCGATGAGCGACCGGCCCAACGCCCCCGCCGCTCCCGGACGGCTCGCGCCCGGACCGCTCGTCGCCATCTGCCTCGGCTACTTCATGGTCATCCTGGACGTGACGATCGTCAACGTCGCGGCCCCCGCGATCGGCCGGGACCTGCAGGCCTCGGTGACCGGGGTGCAGTGGGTCGTCGACGGCTACTCGATCGCCTTCGCGGGGCTGTTGCTCACGGGGGGTGCGCTGGGCGACCGGTTCGGTCAGGGGCGGCTGTTCCTCACGGGCGTAGGTCTGTTCACCGCCGCGTCGTTCGGGTGCATGGTCTCCGGCGACATCGTCCTGCTGACCGTCTTCCGGCTCCTGGAGGGCACGGGCTCCGCGTTGTTGGTGCCGAGCACCCTCGCGCTGCTCCAGTAGGCCTACACCTCCCCCGGCCTGCGAGCCCGGGCCTTCGGGCTGTGGGGGTCGATCGCGGGCACCGCCGCGACGGCCGGTCCGCTGCTCGGTGGGCTGCTGACCAGCACGGTGGGCTGGCGGTGGGCGTTCGGGATCAACCTGCCCGTGGGGGTGCTGTGCGTCGCCCTCACCCTGCGGTACGTCGGAGCATCGGGCGAGCGCAGCCGGCGGCGCATCGACTGGACGGCCCAGGTCGCGGTCGTCGTCGCCGTCGCCGGCTTCATCGGCGCCCTCAACGAGCTCGGACGCGACGGCCTCACGAGCCCCCTCGTGCTGGGCCTGGGCATCACCGGCCTCGTGGGCGCGACGGTCTTCGCCCTTCGACAGCGGACCAGCCGCACCCCGGCCATCCCGCCGTCGATGATGCGCTCGCGCGACTTCAGTGGCGGCACGGTCATCGGCTTCCTCTTCAACTTCGGCTTCTACGGCATGATCTTCGCGGCCAGCGTCTTCTTCCAGCAGCACGACGGCCTCTCCCCCGCCGTCGCCGGGCTGGCCCTGCTCCCCGCGGTCGCCGTGACGATGGTGGCGTCGACCCTGTCTGGACGGATGGCTGCTCGTTACGGTCACCGCCGGCTCATGCTCGTGGGCCTCGGTGTCGCCGCCGCCGGGCTGGCCGTCTGGGCCGTCGCCGGCGGCGCGCCGCCCTACCTCGTGCTGGCCGTCGCGATGGTGGCGTGCGGGTTCGGCACCTCGTTCACCCTCACCGGCGCCACCGCGACGGTCATGGGTGCGGCGACGGCGGGGTATGCCGGGACGGCGTCGGCCGCGCTCAACACGACCCGGCAGACCGGTTCGGCCGCCGGGGCCCGGTGAGTGGCTCGCTGGTCGCCGCGCTCGGACTGGACACCGGCATACCGGCGTTCATGGTCATCGGTGCCGCGGGCTACCTCGTGGGGGTGCTGCTCACGGCTCGCTGCGTCGCGCGCCGGGTCGGGGAAGGGTCGTTGTCGCCGACCGGCTGACCCGGCCCCGATGCAGTCGGCGCCGTCAGCGCCGGTGCGGTTTCCGGGTGGCCTTCCCCGGGGCCTTCCGCGTGGGCTTGCGGGCGGGCGCGGGCGGCGGCCCGTCGCCGCGACGGGTTCCGGTGCGGCCGAGGACGAGACCGGTACCCTCCCCGTACCCTCCGGCGTCCCTGTGCGCGCCGGTGACGTTCTCGTGCTCCAGCGCGTCGCGCATCTCCCTCGGGGCGACCGCGTGGGCGACGTGCCAGCCCAGGACCGCCACGATGGTGCCGAGCGCGATACCACTGAGGGAGAAGGTGTCGCTAAACGTCAGGGACACGTTGCCGATGGCGAGGATGATGCCGGCCGCGAGGGGGACGAGGTTGACCGGGTTGGCGAAGTCGACCCGGCTCTCCTTCCAGATCTTGGCCCCCAGCAGGCCGATCATGCCGTAGAGGACGACCGTGATGCCGCCGAGGACGCCCCCTGGGGTGCCGCTGATGATCGCGCCGAACTTGGGGGAGAAGCCGAGGACGAGGGCCACGACCGCGGCTACGTAGTACGCCGCGGTGGAGTAGACGCGGGTCGCGGCCATGACGCCGATGTTCTCGGCGTAAGTCGTCGTCGGCGACCCACCGACGGCCGAGGAGAGCATCGTGGCCAGCCCGTCCGCACCGATCGCCCGGCCGAGGTAGGGGTCGAGGTCCGTGCGGGTCATCTCGGCGACCGCCTTGACGTGTCCGGCGTTCTCGGCGATGAGGGCGATCACCGCCGGTAGGGCCAGCAAGACGAAGCTTCCGGAGAACGACGGCGCGTGCACCGACGGGAGTCCGAACCAGCCGGCCTGGCCCACCGCCTCGAAGTTGGTGCGGAAGTGGGTCGTCACCTTGCCGTCGGCCGCGGAGAACGAGGTGATCTGGCCGGCCGTCCGGTCGAGGACGAAGGACAGGACGTAGCCGAAGACCAGCGCCAGGAAGACCGCGATCCGCGACCAGAAGCCGCGCAGAAGCAAGGAGGCGACGATGACGAAGACCATGGTCGAGAAGGCGACCCACTGGTCCTGCGGCCAGTAGACCCCGGCGACGACCGGGGCGAGGTTGAAGCCGATGAGCATGACGACGGCGCCGGTGACCGCGGGCGGCAGGATCCGGTGGATCACGCCCGCCCCGACGATGTGGACCAGCAGGCCGACCAGGGCGAGCACCGCGCCGGAGACGAGGATGGCGCCGGTCACGGC
>JBDSYO010000208.1:0-9701 GCA_039925625.1 Lapillicoccus sp.
GGGCCGACTGGGTCATGAGCGGGTCGAAGAGGTGGTGGACGAACCTCCCGGCCGCCTCGATCCCGCACGCGAGGTGGATCGTGCCGATCACCGCCTCCATGGTGTCGGCGAGGATCGAGGCCTTGTCACGGCCGCCGGTGGTCTCCTCACCGCGACCGAGGAAGACGTAGGCGCCGAGGTCGATGGTGCGGGCGACGTCGGCCAGGGCACGCATGTTGACGACGGCCGCCCGCAGCTTGGCGAGCTGGCCCTCAGGCAGGTCGGGGTGGGTGCGGTAGAGCGTGTCGGTGACGATCAGGCCGAGGACGGCGTCGCCGAGGAACTCGAGCCGTTCGTTGTTGGGCAGGCCACCGTGCTCGTACGCGTACGAGCGATGGGTGAGGGCACGCACGAGCAGCGCCTCGTCGACGTCGCTGCCCATCACCTCGTGGAGGTAGTGGGCGAGCGCGTCGGCGGGGCGCGGGAGGGAGCTCGGGGCGCTCACTGGGTCACGCGGGTCACGCTGGGTGACGCCGTTCAGGCCTGGTGCTCGGTGCGCTCAGCCGTGGCGTAGTGGCGGCCCTGGTAGGTGCCGCAGGAAGGGCAGGCGATGTGGGGCTGCGAGGGCTGGCCGCACTGCGGGCAGGTCGTCAGCGTCACAGGGGCCGCCTTCCAGTTGGCCCGGCGCGACCGGGTGTTGGAGCGCGAGGTCTTCCGCTTCGGGACGGCCACGTCAGGTCCTTCTCTCTGGGTTCTGGTCGATCGTGAGTGACTCGTGTGAGTCGTGCTGGTGCGGCTCGGTCTGGCCCGAGGCGCCGCTGAGCAGTCCGCTCAGCGAGGCCCACCGGGGGTCGACCTGGTCATGGTGGTGCTGCGGGTCGTCCGCGAGCAGGGCCCCACACTCGGAGCACAGCCCGGGACAGTCTCGGCGACAGACCGGTTGGAACGGCAGTGACGGCACCACCGCGTCGCGGAGTACGGTCTCGAGGTCGACCAGGTCGTCCACGAGCTCGTACACCTCGTCGTCATCCTCCGCGACCCCCACGTCGTGGTGGTGCGCGGCACGGTCGGGGTAGGCGAACAGCTCCTGGAAGGTCGTGTCCACCGGGTAGGTGGCCGGTTCCAGGCACCGCACGCAAGCCCCGGTCGCCGTGGCGTGGACCGTCCCGCTCACGAGGACCCCCTCGACGACCGACTCCAGACGCACGTCCAGCTCCAGCGGGGCTCCCGCAGGGATGGCGATGATCTCGGTGCCGATGGTGTCGGGCGCCTCTACCGTACGGGTGATCTCCTGCATCGTCCCCGGTCGCCGAAGCAGCTCCCGAGTGGTGATGACCAGCGGGTGGCGAGGGTCGAGGCGAGTCATGAGGTCACAGACGGTCGAGGGGCCGGGCCTCGTCCACGACGGATGAAGACCGACCTGCAAGGTTACCGGAGCATGGGGAGGCCCCCAAATCGCGCGGTATGCGTCGTCAGACGCGGGCGTGCAGCGCCTCGAAGACGGCCTCGGGCACGAGGCCCCGGACGTCGCCGCCGTGGGCGGCCACCTCCTTGACCAGTGAGCTCGAGACGTGGCCGAACCGGGGGTCGCCCGGCAGGAAGACGGTCTCGACCCCGCTGAGGTGGCGGTTCATCAGGGCCATGGGCAGCTCGTAGGCGAAGTCGGTGTCGCCGCGCAGCCCCTTGACGACCGCGGACGCCCCGAGCTCGCGGCACACGTCGACGAGGAGCCGGTCGGCGAAGGTCTCGACGCGGACCCGCGGCACCCCCCGCAGGGCCGAGGTCAGCAGACGGGCCCGTTCCTCCACCGGGAACGACCCCTGCTTCAGGGGGTTGTAGAGCACGGCGACGACGACCTCGTCGAACAGCGTCACCGCGCGGGCGATGACGTCCACATGACCGTTGGTGACCGGGTCGTACGAGCCGGGGCAGACCGCCCGGCGCCCGCTGAACGGTGCCTCGGCCCGGTCGTGGCTGGGCCCGCCCGCGGGGGTGCTCGACGGGTCGCCGGCCGGATCGCTCATCGGATCAAGGTACCAACGCGTCCACACCGCTCCAGCGTGACCGACCCCGCGTCGCGAGCCGTCGGTCGAACGGATGGTCCTCGTCGGGCATACGGACATATCGCGGCCACCCGACCAGGGGCGGTCCGGAGTGGTCAGGCCACCACGTCGGGTCCGGGAGCGTCGGCGAACCAGACCCGGGTCTCCCCGTAGCGGCGCTCCTGGGCCGGTCCGAGACCGGTCGGCCAGCGCGGCTCCGGGGTCCGCGACGAGCGCTCGACGACGACCAGGGCGTCGGGCGCCAGCCAGACGTGAGCGAGCAGGAGGGCCAGCACGTCGGCGAGCGCGTCCTCGGTGAGGTCGTAGGGCGGGTCGAGGAGCACGAGGTCCATCCCGGGCGAGCCGGGCGGTCGTGGGCCCGCGAGCAGCACCCGTTCGACGGTGTCCTCCCGCACGAGGACGCCGGGCCGCGCCACCACGGCCGCGTTGCCGCGGGCCACGGCCGCCGCCCGGCGGTCGGACTCCACGAGCGTGACCGCCGCGGCACCCCGGCTCGCGGCCTCGAGCCCGAGGGCTCCGGAGCCGGCGTAGAGGTCGAGTACGCGGGCGTCCTCCAGCACGCCGAGGTGGTCCAGCCGGGAGAACAGCGCCTCGCGCACCCGGTCGGACGTGGGCCGGGTGCGGGGTCCGACCGGGGTCTGCAGCCTCCGGCCTCCGGCCACGCCGCCGATGATCCGGGTCACGGGCTCACCCGCGCTCCAGGTAGGCCGCCTGGTCCTCGTCGAGGCGCGCGGTGACCCGGGCCGCGAGGTCGGGGTGGCCCGCCAGGGTCGGGTCGGCGGCCACGAGGGCGACCGCGTCCTCCCGGGCGTCGGCGATGACCTGCTCGTCCTTGGGGTTGCCCATCCGCAGGAAGCGCACCGACGAGGCCCGGCCGCTCTGGCGAGCCCCGAGGACGTCGCCCTCGCGCCGCAGCTCGAGGTCGCGCCGGGCCAGGACGAACCCGTCGGTGGTGGCGGCCACCGCGTCGAGTCGCTCGCGGGCGGCGGTGCCCTCCTCGGCGTCGCTGAGCAGCAGGCACAGCCCCGGGGCCGCGCCGCGACCGACCCGGCCCCGCAGCTGGTGGAGCTGGGAGATGCCGAAGCGGTCGGCGTCCATGACGACCATCACCGTGGCGTTGGGCACGTCGACACCGACCTCGATGACCGTCGTGGCCACCAGGACGTCGACCTCGCCGGCGGCGAACCCGCGCATCGTCGCCTCCTTGACCTCGGGGTCCAGCCGGCCGTGGAGCACCTCGAGCCGCAGCGCGGACAGCGCGGGCTCGGCCCGCAGCCGCTCGAGCATCGCGTACACCCCGACCAGCTCCCGCGGCGCCGCGTCGTCGTCCGGCGGCTCGAGATCGAGCTCGGTTTCGAGATCCCTGTCGGCGTCCTCCACGTCGGAGCCGCCGCCGACCGCGAGAGCTAGGCCTGGGGGCATACCGGCCGCGTCCGGGTCGCCGATCTTCGGACAGACGACGTAGGCCTGGTGGCCCTGGCGCACCTCCTCGGCGACCCGCTGCCACGTGCGCTGGACCCACGCGGGCCGGGACCCCTCCACGACGTGCGTGGTGATGGGTGAGCGCCCCTTCGGCAGCTCGCGCAGCGTCGAGGTCTCCATGTCGCCGAACACCGTCATCGCGACGGTGCGCGGGATCGGCGTGGCCGTCATGACGAGAAGGTGCGGCGGCGTGGACCCCTTCTCGCGCAGGGCGTCGCGCTGTTCGACGCCGAAGCGGTGCTGCTCGTCGACGACGACCAGGGCCAGGTCCTGGAAGGCGACCCGGTCCTGGATGAGGGCGTGGGTGCCGACGACGATGCCCGCGTCGCCGGTCACCGCGTCGTTGAGGGCGCGACGGCGGGCGGCGCTCGACTGGCTGCCGGTGAGCAGGGCCACCCGGGTGCCGATCGTGCTGCCGCCCAGCAGGCCGCCCTCCGCCAGGTCGCCGAGCATCGCCGTGATCGAGCGGTGGTGCTGGGCCGCGAGCACCTCGGTCGGGGCGAGCAGCGCGGCCTGTCCACCCGCGTCCACCACAGCCAGCATCGCCCGCAGCGCCACGACGGTCTTGCCCGACCCGACCTCGCCCTGGAGCAGCCGGTGCATGGGCCGGCTGCGCGCCAGCTCGGCGGCCAGCACGGCCCCGATCTCCTGCTGGCCCGCGGTGAGCTCGAACGGCAGCCGCTCGTCGAACGCCGTGAGCAGACCTCCCGGACGGGGTACCCGCGCGGTCGCCTCGAGGGCCTCGATGCTCGCTCGGCGCTGGGCGAGGATCGCCTGCAGCACGAAGGCCTCGTCGTAGCGCAGCCGGTCGACGCCCTCGTCCGGGTCGTCCGCCAGGCGCGGACGGTGCACGCGCTCCAGCGCCTCGCGCCGGCCGAGCAGGCCGCGCCGCTCCCGGATGTCCGACGTCAGTGGCTCGCGCACCGTCTCGACGGAGTCGAGCGCGACCTCCATCATCCCGCGGATCTTCAGCGAGCTGACGGTGCCGGTCTCGGAGTAGACGGGGATGGCGTGGTCGCGGTAGGCGTCGAGCCGGCCGCCGCCCGACCCCTCCAGCTCCACGTCCCAGCCGTCTGCGGTCCTGCCGAGGATCTCGTACTCCGGATGGGTGAGCTGCCACCGCTCACGGAACCGCGAGACGGCCCCGACGAAGATGCCCACGGCGCCCGGGACCAGCTTCTGCTCGTGGCCCCAGGCCTTGAAGAAGGTGAGGTCGAGCTCGTGGCGGCCGTCGGTCAGCGTGGCCATGAGCATCTTCTGACGCGGGTTGCGCCGCATCGGCTGCGTGCGGGCCGAGCGCACCTCGGCGACGACGAGGATCGTCTGCCCCTCGGTGAGGGCGCTCATGTCGGTGAGCGTGCGGGTGGAGACGTAGCCGCGCGGCACGTACTCCAGCAGGTCGCCGACCGTGTGCACGCCCTTGTTCTTGGTGAGCAGGGCCGCGGCCTTGGCGCCGGACACCTTCACCACGGCCGAGTCCTCGGTGAGCTGGCCCATCACTCCACCCCCAGCAGCAGCGGGTAGAGCGGCTGCCCACCGTAGAGCTGGGTGACCTCGAGGTCGCGGCGGGCCGCGCGTGCGACCCGGGCGACGTCCTCGCCGAGCGCCGGAGTGGCGTCCTCCCCGGAGACGACGGTCAGCAGCTCGCCCCCACTCGCCAGCAGCCGGTCGACGACCTGCACCCCGACGCCCGTGAGGTCGTCGCCCACGATGACGATGTCGCCGTCGACCACGCCGAGCACGTCACCGGCCCGGCAGGGACCACCCGACGTCAACGCGTCCTTGGTCGCCACCGTGACCGCGCCGTGCCGGGTCGCGGCCGCCGCGCTGCTCATGGCGAGCACGTTGTCGGCGAGCGGGTGGTCGGGGTCGTAGACCGCCAGCGCGGCTATGCCCTGCACGGCGGTGCGGGCGGGCACGACCCGCACGTCGACGCCCTCCTCGGCCGCCACCCGCACTGCGGCGTTCGCGGCCAGGAGGGTGTCGCCGTCGTTGGGCAGCAGGATCACCGAGGCGGCGCCACTGGCCCGCACCGCCTCGAGGAACTGGCCGGCCGACGCGCGCCGCCGGGGCCCGCTGGGCACGACGACCGCCCCCGCGCTGCGGAAGGCGCCCGCCAGCCCCTCCCCCGCGGCGCACGTGACGACCGCCTGCGCCGCAGCGTCCGGCCGCGCCGCCTGCTGGTCACGGAAGTGGGTGACCCGGATCCGGTGCGGGCGCCCGGCCGCGATGCCCGCCTCGATCGCCGCACCGACGTCGTCGACGTGCGCGTGCACGTTGTGCAGGTCACCCCGCCCCACCACGATCACGGAGTCGCCGAGGGCGTCGAGGCGGGCCGTCAGCACCGCGACCGCCTCGTCGGTGGTGTCGGAGAGCAGGAACATCACCTCGTACGCCGGTCCGCCCGGCTCGAGGTCGGCCGCCGGAGGGGGCGGCGCCAGGATCGAGGGGTGGGCGGGCGGCGGGTGCGGGCCACCCCGCCGGCGCAGGGGGTCGTCCCCGGTCAGGGACGCCCCGCCGACGTCTCCGGTGACGACCCGCTCCAGCGACTCGAGCAGGAGCACGTAGCCGGCGCCGCCCGCGTCGACGACCCCCGCCCGGGCCAGGCTCGGCAGCTGCTGCGGGGTGCGGGCGAGCGCCTCGCGGGCGGCGCGGGGGGCAGCCGACACGACGGCATACAGGTCACCGTCCGCTGTGCCTGGTGTCGAGGCCGACGACGAGGACGACGAGGCCGACGAGGCCGCGGCGGCAGCCGCCCGCGAGACGGAGAGGATCGTGCCCTCGACGGGGCGGGTCACGCTGGCCCAGGCCAGGGCGTCGGCGCGCGCCATCGCCGAGGCCAGACCGGGGCCGTCGATGGCGGCGACGCCGGTGGCGGCCGCCTCGTCGGCGAAGCCGCGGAAGATCTGGCTGAGGATGACGCCGGAGTTGCCCCGGGCGGTGAGCAGCAGGGCCCGGGCGAACAGGTCGGCCTCGGTCATCAGGTCGGCGTCGTCGAGCGGGCGACCGGCCTGGGCGCGCTCCTCGTACTCCGCCCGCGCGCCGTCGAGGGCCGCGTCGAAGGTGAGGAAGAGGTTGGTCCCGGTGTCGCCGTCGGGGACGGGGAAGACGTTGAGGGCGTCGATCTCGGCCCGTCGCGCGGCGTACGCGGCCCGGGTCACGACGGCCCACCGGCGTGCGGCGGCCGTGTCGAGCCGCTCGAGCCTCGTGGAGGGCACGGAAGGCGACGGCACGGTCCCGGTCATGGGGCCGCTCCCTTCATGCTCGTCGTCGCTCGCGATCGTGGTCGGCAGGCTACCGGCCGCCGCCCACACCCCCGCCCGGGCCCGGTTTTGGTCGCCCGCCCGTCGCTCGGCTATCCTTGGCAGGTTGCGCGGACCGGTCGCTGGCTCGTCCCGACCTCCGCGCCCCGTCTGCGTCACCACCGTTCCATCATGTTCACCCCCTCAACTGTCTAGTACCAGGAGATCCACCGTGGCTGCCAACTGCGATGTCTGCGGCAAGGGACCGAGCTTCGGTCACAACATCTCGCACTCGCACCGGCGCACGAAGCGGCGCTGGAACCCCAACATCCAGCGAGTGCGCACGCTGGTCAACGGGGTGACCCCGAAGCGTCTCAACGTCTGCACGTCCTGCCTCAAGGCGGGCAAGGTCGCGCGCAGCGCCTGACGCACGCGCAGCACCTCACGGCCGGCGCCCCTTCCAGGGGTGGCCGGCCGTTCCCGATCGTGCTCTCTCCCGTTCGTGCTCTGAACCGCACCGAATTCCGTACCCGGGCCGCACGAACCGATGGGTCAGCCGGCGAAGTGGTCCCACCCACGGGCCTCCTGCGGTATGCCGTCGAGCGTCACCCCCGCCCCGGTCACCACCCGCCCGAGCAGGCGGAAGCCGTCCGGCAGCGGCGTCCCCGGCGGGAACGTCGCGAGCAGCGAGTGCTCCTCACCCCCGGCGAGCACGCAGTCCCGGGCCCCAGCGTCACCGAGGGCCGGGGCGAGGCGCTCGACGTCGGGAGCGAGGGTGGCTGCGGCGAGGTCGAGGCATACCCCGCTCGCGCGGGCGACCCGGCCGGCGTCGCGCAGCAGCCCGTCGGAGAGGTCGACCATCGACGTCGCCCCGGCCGCGGCCGCCGCGGGGCCGCGGTCCAGCGGGGGCTGCGGCCGGCGCTGTCGGGCCACCGCCTCGGGCAGCGCCTCCGGGCGGCCCTCCTGCAGCAGCCGGAGGCCGGCGGCGGCCAGCCCGAGGGTGCCCGCCACCGCGATGACGTCACCGGCCTGTGCGCCCGACCGGAGCACCGGCGCTCGCCCCTCCAGCGAACCCAACGCGGTGACCGAGACGACGAGCGTGCCCTCGGGAGCCGACGACAGGTCACCCCCCACCACGGCGCAGCCCGCCTGACGAGCGGCCAGCGCCAGGCCCTCGGCGAGGTCCAGCACCCAAGCGACGGGGGTCGTCGACTCCATGACCAGCGTGACGAGCAGGGCCACCGGACGGGCGCCCATGGCGGCGACATCGGCGAGGTTCTGCGCCGCCACCTTGGCGCCGACGTCGACGCCGCTCGACCACGCGTCGCGCCAGTCGCTGCCGCGCACCATCGCGTCGGTCGTGGCGACGAGGTCCAGACGCCCGGCCGGACCCGCCAGTCCCAGGACGGCGGCGTCGTCACCGGGCCCGACCCGCACGTCGGCCGAGACGCCCGCCGCCGCGAGGATGGGGAAGACCTGCGCCAGCAGCTCGTCCTCGCCCAGGTCGGCGACCGTCGGCTGTGGTTCTCCCTGCACATCGCGCACGGTAGCGTCCTCCCTGGGCGCACCGCCGCGCCCGGTCTCCCGGGGCCATCACGCCCCGGCCTACCAGCGGAAGAAGGTGTGCCCCAGGTGGTCCAGGCATACATCCTGATCCAGACCGAGGTCGGCAAGGCGGCAACCGTCGCCGAGGCCATCGCGAACATCTCCGGGGTCGCCCTCGCCGAGGACGTCACCGGCCCCTACGACGTCATCGCGCGCGTCGAGGCCAACACCGTCGACGAGCTGGGCAAGCTCGTCATCGCCAAGATCCAGGACGTCCCCGGCATCACCCGCACGCTCACGTGCACGGTGGTCCACGTCTGAGCGCTCCCCGGAGCGCACGGCCCCTCGCTCAGCGCGTCGGCGCCGCGGCGCTCGCCGGCACGCTGGCGATGCTGCTGTCCGGGTGCTCCCGGGCGGTCAGCGTCACGGTACCGGCGCAGGCCGCCGACCCGGCCTGCGTGGCCGCGGCGGCGGCGTGGCCGGCCGACGTCTCCGGCCGGACGCCCGTGGCCACCGACCCGAACGTCCCCGCCGTCCGCGCCTGGGGCGACCCCGCGACCGTCGCGCGCTGCGGGGTGGCCGCACCCGCCCCCACGACCGACGACTGTCTGACCGTCGACGACGTCGACTGGGTGGCGTCCCCGCTGAGCGACGGCACGCGCTTCGTCACCTACGGCCGCGACCCCGCGATCGAGGTGCTGGTCCCGAAGGGCCCGGTGCCCGAGGGGTCGCTGCTGCCGGCCTTCACCGCCGCGGCGCGCGCCCTGCCGACGACGGGCCGGCACTGCAGCTGACCGGTCAGCACTCCAGCTGACCGGTCGGCACTGCAGCTCACCGGTCAGCGCAGCCCCGTAGGGCGCTCCAGGGCAAGGGTGATCAGCTCGTCGATGAGGGCGGTGTACGCCAGTCCGCTCGCCTCCCAGGCCCGGGGGTACATCGACGACGGCGTGAACCCGGGCATGGTGTTGATCTCGTTGAGCAGCACCTCGCCGTCGTCGGTGTAGAAGAAGTCCACCCGGGCCAGGCCCTCGCAGCCGGCCGCCTCGAACGCCTGCACCGCCATCGCCTTGACCCGCTCGGCCACCTCCGGCGGCACGTCGGCCGGGCACACCAGGCGTACGTCGTCCTCGGCGAGGTACTTGGCCTCGAAGTCGTAGAACGCGTGCCCGCCGACGACCACCGCCTCGCCCAGCTCACTGGTGCGCGGGGGTATGCCGTCACGCCCCCCGAGCACCCCGCACTCGACCTCGCGGCCCCGAACCGCCGCCTCGACGACGACCTTGGGGTCGTGCTCGCGGGCGGTCTCGACCGCGGCGACGAGGCCCTCGGGCCCGTCCGGCTCGTCGACGCGGGTGATCCCCATGCTCGACCCGGCCCGGGCCGGCTTGAC
>JBDSYO010000209.1:0-5698 GCA_039925625.1 Lapillicoccus sp.
GGAGCACCGCGGCCCAGGGTGCCCGCGTGGCGAACTGCTGGGCGTTGGCGAGCATCGTGCCGAGGCTGGGGTCGGGGGGCTGGATGCCGAGGCCCAAGAAGGAAAGGACCGCCTCGCCGAGGATGGCGGCGGGGATGGCCACGGTGGCCTGCACGAGGATCACGGACATCGCGTTGGGCAGGATGTGCCGGGTGAGGATCCAGAGGTCACTGGCGCCGTCGACCTCGGCCGCGGCGACGAAGTCGAGGGACTTCAGCCGCAGCGTGTCGGAGCGCACGATCCGGATGACACCGGGGATCTGCGCGATGCCGATGGCGACCGCCGCGTTGAGGAGGCTGGCGCCCCGGATGGCCGCCAGACCGACGGCGAGGATGAGGAAGGGGAACGCGAGCAGAAGGTCGGTGAACCGGGAGATGAACGCGTCGGCCGCGCGGAAGTACCCCGCCACGAGCCCGAGCGGCACCCCGATGACCAGGGCGGTGACAACCGAGAGCGCCCCCACCTGGAGCGAGGCGCGCATCCCGAACACGATGCGCGACAACACGTCTCGCCCGAGGTCGTCGGTGCCGAGCAGGTGTCCGGGGGTGCCGGGCGGCGAGAGGGTGCGGGCGAAGTCGGTCTGCTCCGGCGCGTACGGGGCGAGCACCGACGCGAGCAGGGCGACGAGCACGGCCAGGGCCAGCACCGCGAAGCTGGTCAGGGCCAGCGGGGAGTGGGCGAGCCGGCGGACGACGAGCCGCAGCCGCGAGGAGTCCCGCCGCGCCGCGAGCGGCTGGGTGGCGAGGGCGACGTCGGCGCTCACGCGGCCTCACCCCCGACGCGGACCCGCGGGTCGACCAGCGAGTAGAGCAGGTCGACCGCGAAGTTGATGACGATGTAGGCGGTGGCGGTCACCAGCGTGACTCCCTGCAGGACGGGGTAGTCGCGCTGGAAGACGGCGTCGATGGTCATCTTCCCGAAGCCCGGCAGCCCGAAGATCTGCTCGGTGACGACGGCTCCCGAGATCAGCCCACCGAGCTGCAGGCCGACGATGGTCACGACGACGAGCAGGCTGTTGCGCAGGGCGTGCCGGGTGATGACGGTATGCCGCGGGAGCCCCTTCGCCTCCGCGGTGCGGACGAAGTCGGCCGACAGGTTGTCGAGCATCGCCGACCGCGTCTGCCGCATGATGATCGCCGCCAGGCCGGTGCCGAGGATGACGGACGGCAGCACGAGGTGGTGCAGGTTGCCGACCGGGTCGGACCACAACGGCACGAAGCCGGAGGCGGGGAAGAGCCCCGTAGCCACGGCCAGGTAGAGGATCGCGACGAGGCCGAGCCAGAAGTGCGGCACCGACAGTCCCAGCAGGGCGAAGCCGTTGGCGAGCCACTCGGCCGGGTGACCGCGCCGGACCGCGGCCACTACCCCGGTCGTCACTCCGAGCAGCACGGCGATGACGATGGCGAGCACCGATAGCTCGATGGTGACGGGCAGCGCGGTACTGAGCATCGACGTCACGGTGGCCCCGGTGCGGATCGAGGTCCCGAGGTCGCCCTGGGCGGCGTGGCTGACGAACCGCCAGAACTGCACGGGCAGCGACTGGTCGAGCCCGTACTCGCTGCGGATCGCGGCCAGCGCCTCCGGGGTCCGGTCCTCGCCCGCGAGGGCGAGGGCCGGGTCACCCGGGAGCGCGCGGACGCCGAGGAAGACGACCAGGGTGGCGAGGAGCAGGGTCACCAGCGAGTGCCACGCCCGGTTGAGCAGGTAGCGCTGCACGCCGGGTGCTGCGCTACTTCGCCGTGCCGGCGAACGCGACCCGGATGACGCCGTCCGGGAACACCTGCACGCCCTTGACCTTGGTCGTGACCCCGGTCAGGTTGCGCTGGCGGTAGAGGTAGATCAGCGGGTCGTCCTTCTGCAGCTGGGTGACGACCTGGCCGTAGAGGTCCTTGCGCTGGGCCAGGTCGTTGCTCTGGCGGGCCTGGGTCAGCAGCTGGTCCACCTGCGGGTTGCTGTAGGCGCCGACGTTCTGGCTGGCGGCGGTTCCGACGAAGTTCGTGATGTTGGCGTCGGGGTCGATCCGCCCGGACCAACCCAGGGCGAGCAGCGAGAACTCGCCGCGGTCCTGCTGGTCCAGCAGCGCGGCATACTCCACCGGCTTGATCTTGAGGTCGAACCCGCCGTCCTTCACCATCGCCTGCAGGGCCTGGGCGAAGCGGAGGCTGTCCGGGTTGTTGGAGATGGACATCTCGATCGGGAACGGCACGGTGACGCCGGCGCTCTGGAGCAGCTGCTTGGCCTTGGCCGGGTCGTGGGCCGGGCACGCCTGCGACGTCGTGGAGGAGAACTCGCTCTGGGGCGAGATCGGCGAGCAGGCCACGGTGTTGAGGTCGTTGAAGATGACCTTGACCAGCCCGGCCCGGTCGATCGAGAGGTCGAAGGCCTGGCGCACCACGGGGTTCGAGGCCTCGGGCCGGTCGATCTTCTGGGCCGGCTTGCCGACGCCCGCGACGTTCCCCGTGTTGAAGGTCAGGCCCTGGTAGCCCAGCGACTGCGAGCTGAGCACCGTGAGCGAGGTGTCCTTCTGCAGCGTCGGGACGTCCTGGGTCGACAGCGAGTCGGCCACCTGCACGTCACCGGAGCGGAGGTTGGCCGAGCGGATGTTGGCGTCGGTGATGATCCGGTAGGAGAGCCCGTCGTAGTGGACCTTCGCCGCGTCGTAGTAGTTCGGGTCCTTGACGAGGTCGATGGAGTTCTGCGGCACCCGCTTGGAGAACTTGAACGGGCCCACGCACACGGGGTTGTTGGCGAAGTTCGCCCCGGCGGCGGCGGCCGCAGTCGGGCTGACGACCATGCCGGCGCGGTCCGTGAGCGCGGCGGTCAGCGGCGCGAACGGCTGCTTGAGGTGGACGACGACGGTCTTGGCGTCGGTGGCCTCGACGGTGTCGATCGGCCCGAGCTCGCTCTTGCGCGCCGTGCCCGACAGCGTGAGGTCGCGGTCGAAGTTCGCCTTGACCGCGGCGGCGTCGAACGGCGTGCCGTCGGCGAACTTCACGCCCTCGCGCACCGGGATGGTCACGGTCTTGCCGTCGCTCGACGTCGTGGGGAGGGCGGTCGCCAGCTGAGGCACGATCTTGGCCGACTGGTCGACGTCGTACAGCTTCTCGCACATGGCGTTGAAGACGTAGCGGGAGTAGAGGCTTCGCGACAGCGCGGGGTCGAGCTTGTCCGGCTCGGCCGAGAGGGCCATGACGAGGGTGCCCCCGTTCGTCACCTCGCCGGCGGTGGCCGGCGTGCCGAACTTGTCGGCGCTGCCGCTGCTCGAGCCAGCCCCGCCGGTGGTCGCGCCGGCCTCTCCGGCGGGGGTCACCGCCGAGCATCCGGCGGTGAGCGCGACGGTCGCGAGTCCGGCGACTCCGGCCAGGAGTGCGGGCGTTCGGCGACGCGGGACGTGACGTGACGGTCCTACTGGCATGAGCGCTCCCTGGGGGCGGAACGGGCGGTAGACTGTATACACTCCCTCAGCCGGCGCCAGGCTGCAAGTGCTGGCCCCGCCACGTCTACTGCTCGAGGGCCCGTCGGCGCAGGTCGGCGTGGATGCCGCCGAACGCCGTGGCCGGCGGCAGCAGGGCCTTGGCCGCCTTGGCGACGACGCTGTAGTTGGCGTCGACGACGTTGGCGATCGGCGCCTCGGAGATCTGCGACAGCAGCTGGTAGGCGTCGAGCGGGTGCAGGCCGTAGAGCTCTCCGAGCCACCCGGTCAGCTCGGCGTTCGCGATCCGCCAGGAGTCCTCCATCGGCCGGCTCGAGCCCACCGTCATCCAGTGCGTGTCGTCCTCCAGCCGCGGCCAGCTCGGGGCGTGGCCCTTGACCAGCTCGACGATCAGGGTGGTCGTCATCGCCCCCTCGACCGCGGTCCCGCACGCCTCACCCTCGCCCTGTCGGTAGTGGCCGTCCCCGACCGAGAAGAGCGCGCCCTCGACGTTGACGCCGAGGAAGACCGTGGTGCCCGCCCGCATCTGCGGGGTGTCCATGTTGCCGCCGAACCGCTCGGGCACCAGCGACGACCGCACCTCGCCGCCGGCGGGGGCGACGCCGACCGTGCCCAGCATCGGGGCCAGGGGCAGCTCGACGACGAGATCGGTATGCCGCGCAGCGAAGCCAACCGTGCCGCGGGCCCGGTCGAGCGGGTAGACCCACGTCGTGTCGGGCAGGGGCGGCTGGAGGGTGACCGTCCGGTCGGTGCTGGTCAGCCCGCCGAAGAACGGCATGACAGCCGAGACCCCCCAGTCCCGGGCCGGCTCCAGGCTGACGAGGTGGAGCACGAGGGTGTCACCGGGCTCGGCGCCATCGACGTAGAACGGACCGGTCTGCGGGTTGACGAAGCGCAGGTCGACCTTCTCCGCGGAGACGTCGTCGACGTGCTGGAGCGTGCCCCCGAACGCGTCGTCCGACCAGAGGCGCAGGGCGTCGCCGGGCTTGACGTGGAAGGCTGCGGCCACGCCACCGAACGTGTACGCATACTGCTCGCGGGTGGGCGTGTAGTCGCGGATGTCCATGCGCGGCAACGTACCCGCACACTGGAGACATGGCTCATCGACGTCGCGCCGACTCGGCGACCCCGCCGGACAAGACGTGTGTGTCGTGCGGCCGGCGGATCGAGTGGCGGGCGAGATGGACCGACTCCTGGGAGGACGTGGGGTACTGCAGTGCGGCCTGTCGCCGGCGCGGGGTGACGGCCGAGGACCGGCAGCTCGAGGAGCGGATCCTCGGGATGCTGCCGTCGCGGGGCTCGACCGTCGATCCCGTGGACGTCGCGCGCGCGGCCGCGGCCGGCGACGAGCAGGCGGGACGAGCGCTCGTCGAGCCGGTGCGGCGGGCCGCCCGTCGCCTCGTCGACCGGGGTGACGTCGTCATCGTGCAGAACGGCGCCGTGGTCGACCCGTCGACCGCGCGAGGGAAGATCGCGATCCGCCGCCCCTGACCGCGTCCGGTATGCCCTGGGCTCAGTGGTCCCGGGGGACCAGGGTCGGGCGGGGTAGCTGCACCGTGACGTGGGTGAGGCCGAGCCGCACCGAGCCGCGGCGGGCCAGGTGACGGGCGACGGCCACGGTGACCAGCGCCGGAACGACGCCCGCCACGAGCAGACCGAACCGCGCCCCGAAGTGCTCGTCGAGGAAGCCGACCACGGGACCGCCCAGGGCCCCGCTGCCGATGAAGGCCGTCATGTAGACACCGACCACCCGGCCGCGCAGGTGGTCGGGCGCCGTGAGCTGCACCAGTGACTGCGCGGACGTCAGGAAGGCCATGTTGGTCGCCCCCACGAGCACGACGAGCAGCATGAGCACGGTCTGCGTGGTGCTGAGCGACGCGATCATCTGCGCCGTAGCGAGCAGCCCCGCCGCGGTGGCGATGGTCCGCAGCCGCAGGGCCCGGCTGCGGCGGGCCGTGAAGAGGGCGCCACAGAGGGCTCCGAGGGCCACGGCGCCGTTGAGCAGGCCGACGCCGCTGGGCCCCGACCCGAAGTCGTGCTTGGCGAACGCGGCCAGGGTGACGGGCAGGCTGATGGTGAAGAAGCCGAAGGTGGCCACCATGACCACCGGCCAGAGCACGGTGGGGCTGTCGAGGGCGTAGCGCAACCCGTCTCGCACGCGGGCCTGCACCCCCGCGGGGCCCTTGCCGAGGTGGAGCTCGGCCGGGCGGATCAGCGCGAGCGCGG
>JBDSYO010000210.1:0-5410 GCA_039925625.1 Lapillicoccus sp.
GGGCTGCTCCTGCGTCGTCGGCGCGCGCTGGCGCGGCTGGTGGCCGTGGGCGCTGGAGCGCTCGTCCTGGTCCTCGCGGTCGTCCAGCTCACCGAGACCGCCGTGCAGTCGACGGTGGTGGCCACGTTCGGGCCGCTCCCGGTCGGCGAGCTCCAGATGCCCCTCACGCTGCTGGCCGACCGCACCGCCGCTCTCGTGGCCCTCGCCGTGGCGGTCGTCGGGCTCGCGGTGCAGGTGTTCTCCATCTGGTACCTGCGTGACGACGCGCGGTATGCCGTGTTCGCGGCCACCGTCTCCCTCTTCCTCGCCGCGATGCTGCTCCTCGTGCAGTCCGGTGACCTCGTGCTCACCCTGGTCGGGTGGGAGGTCATGGGCTGGTGCTCCTACCTGCTCATCGGCCACGTCAGCGCCCGCGAGACGGCGCGTCGAGCCGCCTACAAGGCCTTCCTCGTCACCCGGTTCGCCGACATCGGCTTCGTGCTCGGGATCGTCATCCTCGCCGTCGGCGCGGGCAGTACCGAGCTGGCGACCGTGGTCTCCCACTGGGCCGGGGGCAGCGGGTCGTCGAGCGCGCAGCTGGTCACCGCCACTCCGGCGCTGACGGCGGCGCTGGTGCTCCTGCTCGTCGGCATCGCCGGCAAGTCCGGCCTCGTGCCGTTCCACGACTGGCTGCCCGACGCGATGGAGGGTCCGACGCCGGCCTCCGCGCTGATTCACGCAGCCACGATGGTCGCCGCGGGCACCTACCTGCTGGCGCGCTTCCAGTCCCTCCTGGCGATCGACGTGCCGTCCCGGATCGTGCTCGGCGTGCTCGCGTCGCTGACCATGGTCTGGGCGGCCCTGCTGGCGTTCGCCCAGACCGACGTCAAACGGATGCTGGCCTACTCCACCCTGAGCCAGGTGGCGATCATGGCCAGCGCGATGGCCTTCGTGCTGGGGCCCGACCAGGCGGCGGGCGCCGCGCTGGGCCACCTCGTCAGCCACGCGCTGTTCAAGGCCCTGCTCTTCCTGTCCGTGGGCTGGCTGTCGGTGCTGGCCGGGGGCACCGCCTTCGTCGCACTGCGGGGTCGGGCTCGCGGCCGCGGGGCTCTGCTGTGGTCCCTCGGGATCGGCCTCGCCGCGTTGGCCGGCGTCCCGCCCCTCGTGGGCTTCTTCAGCAAGGAGGGCATCCTCGGCGTCGCCGAGGCGGCGATCAGTGGACCCGACGCGGGACTCGCCTGGCTCGTCCTGGGGTCCCTGCTGCTCACCGTCGCGCTGACCGCCGCGTACGGCACCCGGGCCTGGATCCTGCTGACCACCGAGCAGGCCGGGGGGCTGGCCGAGGCGGAGGCGCAGGAGGGGCAGGACGAGAGCGCCGAGGAGCCCGCTCCAGCCGGCGACGAGGCGCCGACGGGCGCCCACGAGGCCCGGCCGGTGACGATCGGCGCCGCGATCACCGTCTCCGTGCTCGCCCTCCTCACGGTCGTGGGCGCCCTCCTGCTCGTGCCCCTGGGCGGCATCCACGTCGGCGCCGTCCTGGCCGTGACCTCGGTCGTGCTCGTCGTCGGCGTCTTCCTGGGCGTCCGCGCGCTGGCCCGACAGGGGCGCGACCCGGCGCAGGGGCTCGGACCCCGGGCCGCCGAGCTGAGCGGCCGCGGCTTCGGCGTCGACCGCCTCTACGTCGGGGTGGGGCGCTCGGTCGTCGCGGTGGCCCGCCTCGTCGTCCGGCTCGACCGCGACGTCGTCGACGCCTACCCGCGCGGGGCCGCCTCCCTGGCGGGCCTCGCCGGCCGGGCCGGCCACCGGACCCACCGCGCCGCGCCCTCGTCCGGGCTCGTAGCGGTCGTCGTGGGCGTCGTAGCCGTCGCCGTCGCGGGGGTGACCGCGTGGCGCTGATCCTCGCCCTCGTCGTCCCCGTCGTCGCGGCCGCCTGGCTCCTGACCGCCGCCCGCGGTGGTCCAGCGGGGGCGCCCCGCGCCGCGCAGTCGGTCGCGACCATCGCGAGCCTGCTCACCCTGGTGCTCGCGGTGCTGACGTGCCTGCTGCGCCCGGAGGTCGACGCGAGCTGGGTGCCGTCGCTCGGGCTGAGATGGCACTTCGCCGTCGACGGCATCACCGTGCCGCTCGTGCTGCTCACCGCTCTGCTCGGGGTGGCCGTCGTCGTCCACGCCCGTGGCCGGGAGCCCCGTCCGGCCGGCGCAGCCGAGGGGTCGGCCGTCGCGTCCGGTCCCGGCACGTACTACGCCTGTCTGCTGCTCGTCGAGGCCGGCGCCCTGGCCACCTTCCTGGCCCGTGACGCCGTGCTCTTCTTCGTCGCCTTCGAGGTCGTGCTCGTGCCGATGTGGGTGCTCATCAGCCGCTTCGGCGACGCCCACGCCGGCGAGCGGGCCCGGGCCGACGCCTCGACCCGGTTCGTCCTGTTCACGGTGCTCGGCTCGACCCTCATGCTGCTGGGCATCCTCGTGCTGGTCGTCCGCAGCGGCACGTCCGACCTCGGGCGGCTCGCCGCGGCGCAGGGGACCGGCCTCACGCCCGGCACCCAGCTGCTCGTCGCGGTCCTGCTGGTCGTCGGCCTCGGCATCAAGGTGCCGCTCTGGCCCGTGCACACGTGGCTCCCCCCGGCGCACACCATCGCGCCAACGGCCGCGTCGGTGCTGCTGGCCGCCGTGCTGCTCAAGATGGGCACCTACGGGATGGTGCGCCTGGCCGTCCCGACCGTGCCCGACGGCTTCCGCATGGTGGCCCCGTTCCTCGCCGCGAGCGGGGCGGTCGGCATCCTGTGGGGTGGCCTGGCCTGCCTCGTCGAGCGCGACCTCAAGCGGCTCGTCGCCTACAGCTCGGTCGCGCACATGGGGTTCGTGGCCCTGGCCCTCGCCGCGGGCACCCAGACCGGGCTCCAGGCGGCCTTGTTCGCCAACATCGCCCACGGGGTCGTCTCCGCGCTGCTGTTCTTCGTCGTCGGAGGGCTGAAGGAGCGGTGGGGGAGCGCCGACCTCACCGTCGCCCGCGACGCCCTGCGCGACGTGTCGCCCCGGATGGGCTTCGCCCTCGTCGTGGGTCTCGCGTCGGCGCTGGGCCTCCCGGGCCTGGTCGGATTCTGGGGCGAGTTCCTCGCCGTGTACGCCGCATGGAACCCGGCCGCGGGCCTGCCCACCGGTCTGTTCCGCGCCTGCGCGGTCGCCGGCGTCGTGGGCATGACCCTCGCGGCCGCATACGCCCTGCGCGTCCTGCGGCTCGTGTGGGCCGGGCACGCGGGATGGACCGGCCCCGCCGACGCCCGTGCGTCCCGCGGTCGGGAGGACGCACGGGGGGCCGAGGCGCTCGTCCTGCTCGTCCTGGTCGTCCTCGTCATCGGGCTCGGCGTGGTGCCCAAGCCTCTCCTCGGGCTCACGGCGCCGGAGGCCACCACCCTCGTGACCCGCAGCGGCCCGGCGGCCCCTCCGCCCCCGGCCGCCGGCGGCACCGTCGTGGAGGCGCTGCGGTGATCACCCTCGACCTCGGCGCCCTCCTGCCGGCGCTCGCTCCGCTCCTGGGGGCGGTCGTCGTGCTCGTCCTCGACGTTGTCGACCCCCGCGCCCAGCGCGTGCACTACGCCGTCGCGTTCATCAGCCTCGTCGTCGGCATGTTCGGCACCTTCGGCTCCTTGGGGACGCCCACCGGCGACGACCTGAGCACCCTGTGCCTGCCCGCTGGCGGCGCGTGCCTCTACGCGGCCACCGCGCTGACGACGACCCTCCAGCTGGCGGCGCTTCTCGCGGCGGCCGTCACCCTGCTGCTCGCCTGGCCGTCGGAGCGAGCCGAGGACACGGGCCGCACGGCCGTCACCGTCTCGCTCCTGCTCGCCGCCACCGCGGGCGCGGTCGGCGTCGCCGGAGCCCGCGACCTCGCCTCCTGGCTGGTCACCCTGGAGCTGGCCACCCTCCCCGTCGTGGCCCTCGCCGCCCTCCCCGGCACCCGTCGGGCCTTGGCCGGCGCGGTGCAGCTCCTGACGACCTCGCTCGTCTCGTTCGCCATGCTCGCCCTGGCCGCTGCCTGCTGGTATGCCGCCACGGGCTCACCGGTCCTCGGCGCCGGCCCCGCGCTGGCCGCGACCTCGACCCCCCAGCGCGCGCTGCTCGCGCTGTCGGTGGTGCTGGTGCTCGGTGGCATCGCCTTCAAGCTGTCGCTCGCCCCCTTCCACGCCTGGACCCCCACGGCGTATGCCGGGTCGCCCCTCCCGGTGACCGTGTTCCTCGCCGGGGTGTCCAAGGTTGCCGCGCTCGCGGCCCTACTCGTCGTCGTCACGGCGGTCAGCACCCTCGGGCGCTCGGCTCTCGTCGTCGTGGCGGTGCTCGCGGTCGCCAGCATGACGCTGGGCAACCTCATGGCGCTGCGTCAGGACGACGTCGTGCGGCTGCTCGCGTGGTCGACCGTCGCCCAGGCCGGCTGGGTCGTGCTGCCGCTGCTCAGCGTCTCGGCGCTCGGCTCCCGGGCGGCCGCCGGCTACCTGCTCACCTATCTCGTGGCCACGCTCGTCGCCTTCACCGTCGTCGTCGTGGTCACCGCCACGGCCTCTGAGCGAGCCACCGGGCTCGCCGGGGGCGCCGGCCGGCGGCTCGACGCCTACCGGGGTCTCGTGCGCACCCACCCCTGGGCGGCCGGCGCCCTGCTGCTGGCCCTCACGTCGCTCGCGGGGCTGCCGCCGGGAGTGCTCGGGCTGGTCGGGAAGATCGTGGCCCTGCGGCCCGTCCTGGCTGAGGGGTGGTGGGTCGTCGCCGTCCTCGCGGCGGGCAACGCGGTGCTCGGCGTGGCCGTCTACCTGCGGTGGGTGCGGGTCCTCGTGCAGGACGCCCCCGTCGGCGCGGAGGTCGGCGCGGGCGCGGGCACCCCGGGCGGCGAGGGGGCCCCGGCCCCGGCGCGCGGCCGCACACGGATGCACCCCAGCCACGCCGTCGCGCTGGGTGTCGGCTCGGCCCTGCTCGTGCTCGGGTCGGTGCAGCCGCAGCTGCTCCTCGGGCTGCTCGGCTGACCGCTACGGGCCGCTCCTCGAACCCTGCACAACCCCTGCTGGAAGCCGGGTTCCGCGCCGTCGCGGGCGGGAACGCCTGTGCACGACCTGACGTTTCCCTGACATGCCCATCACGACCTCCCGCCACTACAACGGGCTGAAGACCGCCGCGCTGTTCGGGGCGATCTGGGCGCTCCTGCTGGCGATCGGGGCGCTCGTGGCCGGCGGCCGCTTCATCTGGCTGTTCGCCCTGATCGGTGTCGCCACGACCTTCTACGGCTACTGGAACAGCGACAAGCTGGCCATCCGCGCCATGCACGCCTACCCCGTCAGCGAGGCCCAGGCCCCGGGCATGTACCGCATCGTGCGCGAGCTCTCCACCAAGGCGGGCAAGCCCATGCCCCGGCTCTACATCTCGCCGACCGAGGCGCCCAACGCGTTCGC
>JBDSYO010000211.1:0-3283 GCA_039925625.1 Lapillicoccus sp.
CAGCTCGGCGTAGGGGTCGCGCGAGGTGTGGGCGGGGGTCTCGGGGGACGACATGGGGCTCCTGATGACGGGGGACGCACCGCGAAGGGGCGGCGCCGGCCCACGGTAACCCGGGCCGTCGTCCCCGGTCGGACCGGCCGGTCAGACCGGCTTGGCGATCCGCTCCAGCGCTTCGAGCGCCTTGTCGGCGTGGATGTGCATGTTCGTCTCAGAGGCGATGACCTCGACGATCCGCTGCTGGCGGTCGATGACGAAGGTGGCCCGCTTCACCGGCGTGATGAACTTCCGGCGCACGCCATAGGCCGTCGCGACCAGGCCGTCGAGGTCCGAGAGCAGCGGGAAGTCCAGACCCTCGGTGCGCGCGAACTGCTCCAGCGCCGCGATGTCGTCGGTGCTGATCCCCACGCGGTGGGCGCCCACCGCGGCGAAGCGGGTGACGAGGTCGCGGAAGTGCACGGCCTCACGCGTACACCCGCCCGAGCCGGCCGCCGGGTAGAAGAAGAGGACCACCGGACCGCGCAGCAGCAGCTCGGACAGCTGGTGCATCTTGCCGTCCTGGTCAGGGAGGTCGAACGCGGGAGCGCGGGAGCCAGCCGGAAGCGTCTTCACGCGGGTGTTTCGGCGCTGCGGTCCATCCGGATTGGGCCGTTACCCACCGCGCCGGGCAGGGTACGAACTCTCCGACGCGCACCACGCCCCTCACCTATCCTGCGCGAGTGACGTTCTTCCGTGAACTTGCCGCACTGCTGCGGTTCGCGGGTTTCCGTCGCCTTTTCTCCGTACGCCTGCTGTCCCAGGGCGCCGACGGCGTGTTCCAGGTCGCGCTCGTCTCGTCTGTGCTCTTCTCGCCCGAACGCGCGCCCGACGCCGGAGCGATCGCGGCCGGCTTCGCAACGATCCTGCTGCCCTTCTCGGTGCTGGGCCCGTTCGTCGGCGTGTTCCTCGACCGGTGGTCGCGACGCAAGATCCTCGTCCTGGCCAACCTCGTGCGGGTCGTGCTGCTGGTCGCCGTCGCCTGGGTGGTGAGCCAGGGCGATGTGGGCTTGCTGTTCTACGGCCTGGTCCTGGGGGCGTTCTCGGTCAACCGCTTCCTCCTGGCTGGGATGTCCGCGTCGCTCCCCCACGTGGTGCCGCGCGACCTGCTCGTCACGGCCAACGCGGTATCGCCGACCTCCGGCACCCTCGTCTACCTGCTCGGGCTGGGCGCCGGTGGGGCCGTGCACGCCGCCACCTCCTCCGACTCGGTCGTCATCCTCGCGGGCGCGGCGTTCTACCTCCTGTCGGCCCTCCTCGCCCTGACCCTGCCCCACCTCGGCCCCGACCTCGACGCCGCCGACGACCAGGTGCAGGAGGCCGTCCACCACGTCCTGCGGGGGCTCGTCGACGCGGCCCGGCACCTGCCCCGGCTCGGGCGCCTCGCGCTCACCGTCGTCTCGGCCAGCCGCCTGCCCTACGGGATGATGATCGTGGGGGTCGTCCTGCTGTCCCGCCACCATGGTCCGCCGGGGCAGCCAGCCGGCGCGGGCGGCGGGATGGCGGGGATGGGGATCGCCGTCGGCGCGTCCGGACTCGGCTTCGGTGCGGCGGCGTTCATCACGCCCTCGCTGACCGAGCGGTACGGCATCCGGCGCTACCTCATGGGTCTTGGGCTGCTGGGAGCCGTCGTGCAGGTCGTCCCGCTGTCGCTCTTCACGATGTGGGCCATCGCCGTCTCCGCGTTCGGGCTGGGCGTCGTCACCCAGGGCATCAAGATCTGCGTCGACACGACGATCCAGCGCGTCGTCGGTGACGTGTTCCGCGGCCGCGTCTTCTCGATCTACGACGTCCTGCTCAACGGCGTGTTCGTCCTGGCCACCGTGGTCGCCGCCCTCCTCCTGCCGCCCGACGGGCGGTCGGTCGCCGTGCTGGCGGGCGCCTCGGTCTGGTACCTGCTCATCGCGCTGCTCGTGGTGCGCTACTGGCCGCGGCTCGTGGAGCGACCCGTGGGTGAGCGTGTCCACTAGCGCCGAGGCGACGGTGCGCCCGCTCGACGCGGTGGCCGCCACCCGCTACGTGACGCCGCTGCGCGAAGGCGGCTCGCTGCCCGGTCTCGTCGAAGCCGACGACCTCGGGATCTACGTGCTCAAGTTCCGCGGCGCGGGTCAGGGCGTCAAGGTGCTTGTGGCCGAGATCGTCGTGACGGAGATGGCGCGGCTCGTCGGCATACCGGTCCCCCGTCTCGCGCTGGTCGAGCTCGACGCGCAGATCGCCAAGTACGAGGCGGACGAGGAGGTGCAGGACCTGCTCAACGCCAGCATCGGCCTCAACCTCGGGGTCGACTACCTGCCAGGGTCGTTCGGCTACGACGGGTCGAAGCCCCCCGACGCCGCGGCCGCCGCGCTCATTCTCTGGCTGGACGCGTTCACGGCCAACGTCGACCGCACCTGGGACAACCCCAACCTGCTGCTCTGGCATCGGCGCACCTGGGCCATCGACCACGGGGCGGCGCTCTGGTTCCACCACGGCTGGCCGAGCCGGGCCCCGGACGCGGGCCGGTTCGCCCGCCAGCCGTTCGACGCGTCGACCCACGTGCTGCGCGAGGTGGCCTCCGACCCGCGGGCGGTCCACGACCGGGTCGAGGCGTTGCTCACCCCGGCGGCGCTGGCCTCGATCCTCGCGCTGGTCCCCGACGCCTGGCTCGAGCCGACGCCCTGGCTCGCCGACCCCGCATCGGTGCGGGCGGCATACCTCGAGCTGCTCACGGCCCGGCTGGCCGAGCCCGATGCCTGGCTGCCCGACCTGACGGCTGGCGCGACGCCGTGATCGGCTACCAGTACGTCACCCTGCGCTGCGTGCCGCGGGTCGAGCGGGAGGAGTTCCTCAACGTCGGCCTCGTGCTCTTCGCGCAGAGCGCTGAGTTCCTCGCCTCTGCGCACCACCTCGACCCCGCCCGGCTCCGGGCGTTCGCGCCGTCCCTCGACCTCGCGACGGTCGAGGACCTGCTGTGCACCGTGCAGTCGGTATGCCGCGGGGACGAGGGCCGCGGCCTGCCTCACCTCCAGGGCCTCGGCCGGCGGTTCGGCTGGCTGGCGGCGCCCCGGTCGACGATCGTGCAGCCGGGTCCGCGCCACGGCGGGCTGTGCCACGAACCGGCCGCCGAGCTCGCCCGCCTCGTGGCCACCCTGGTCCTGCCCCTCCCCTGACCCCGGATCCGCCGACCTGACCCGACCGGACTCAGATGTTCCCGGGTTCGCCGGCACGTGACCCGTGGAACCCGCCAGCATCTGCGTTCGGTCGGTATGCG
>JBDSYO010000212.1:0-10770 GCA_039925625.1 Lapillicoccus sp.
CGCAGAGTCTCGCCCAAACTTGTCGGTTATGCAATGATTGGTTGATATCAACTGTTTAGGCAGCTCAGAGGGAAGGCGTGAGGTCATGGCTCGACTTGTCGCGATTACCGGTGCGAGTGGGGGGATCGGGCGAGCGACCGTGCGGGAGTTCGCCCGCCGCGGGGACCGGCTGGCGCTGCTGGCCCGAGGGGAGGTCGGTCTCGCGGGTGCGGAGGCGGAGGCGCGCGAGCTCGGGGCAGACGTGCTGACGATCCCTGTCGATGTCGGTGACGCCGATGCCGTGGCGGCGGCGGTGGAGCGGATCGAGTCGGAGATGGGGCCGATCGACGTATGGGTGAATGTGGCGTTCACCTCGGTGTTCTCCCGGTTCGAGGACATCACCGCGCAGGAGTACCGGCGGGCCACCGAGGTCAGCTACCTCGGCTACGTGTACGCGACGATGGCCGTCCTGCCACGGATGAAGAGTCGCGACCGGGGCACGATCGTGCACTGCGGGTCGGCGCTGGCCTACCGGGGGATCCCACTGCAGACGGCCTACTGCGGGGCCAAGCACGCGATCCAAGGATTCCACGAAGCCCTGCGGTGCGAGCTGCTGCACGAGCGGAGCAACGTGCACGTGACCATGGTCCAGATGCCGGCGCTCAATACCCCGCAGTTCTCCTGGGTGCTGTCCAAGCTGCCCGAGCACGCGCAGCCGGTGCCGCCGATCTACCAGCCCGAGGTGGCCGCCCGCGCTCTCGCTTTCGCCGCGGACCATCCCAAGCGGCGCGAGTACTGGGTCGGCGCCAGCACCGTCGGCACCCTCGCCGCCAACGCCCTCGTCCCCGGGCTGCTGGACCGGTACCTGGGTCGCACCGGCTTCTCCTCGCAGCAGACCGGAGACCTGGAGACCGAAGGAGACCCGGTGAATCTGTGGGAGCCGGCAGATGGCAAGGCGGGTCGTGACTTCGGGGCCCGCGGGGCCTTCGACGACCGCGCTCATGCCCACAGCCCTCAGCAGTGGGTTGCGCACCGCTACCCCCAGCTGTCGGCGGCCACCGCAGGGGTCGCCGCCGTCGGGGCGCTGGCCTGGGCGTTGGGGCGGCGCAGATGAGCGACCGCCGAAACCAGGTCGTCGTCCAGGCCACCGGTCTCCTCGCGGTCGCCTGGGGGACGCTGCTCCTGACCCGCGGCGACCGTCTGTGGCGGACGGTCGACGGGGCGTCGGCGACCCCTGTCGACGAGCTGGCGATCCGCGCCCTCGGCGCGCGGCACCTGATCCAAGGCGCCGCCCAGGTCGTGGCCCCCACGCACCTGCAACGGGTGTTCGTCGCCGTCGACCTCATCCACACCACGACCATGCTCGCGCTGGCGGCGGCCGATAACGGACGCCGTCGGCCCGCGCTGCTCACAGCCGGAGTCGCGGCCGCCAGCGCGGCCACGACGTTGGCCGTACGAGCTGCCCGATGAGCTCAAGCTCACCTGGGCGCGTGGCTGGCTACCCGCCGCAGGCATTGCGGGAGTATGCGTTCCTCGCCGATGGACACCGTGGTGCTTTGATCGGTCCCCGCGGTGACGTGTCGTTCATGTGCGCTCCCGTATGGGACTCACCCGCCGTGTTCTCGCACCTGTTCGGCGGCCCCGGTGCGTATGCGGTCACCCCAACCGAGACGTTCGTCTGGGGCGGCTACTACGAGCCCGGCGCCATGATCTGGCGCAGCCACTGGATGACCACCTCCTGCCTCATCGAATGCCGGGAGGCGCTGGCGCAGCCCGCGGACCCGCACCGCTTGGTCCTGCTCCGTCGGGTTGAGCCTGGCGGTCCGGGTCCAGCCAACGTCGACGTCAGCCTCCAGCTCGGCGCCGACTTCGGGCGAGGGGCGACCGCGAGGCCGCATCGTGACGACCACGGCCGGTGGACCATCACCGCCGGCGACCTGACCTGCCGCTGGTCCGGTGCCGGCGAGGCGACTCCCGGCAGGGACGGCGTGCTGCGGCTGACGCTCGAGGTCCCCGCCGGCGAGCATCATGACCTGGTCCTGGAGATCAGCGACCGCGCCCTGCCCGACCCCGTCGACCCCGAGCAGGCTTGGAGGTCGACCGCCGCCTACTGGCGCGAGCACGTCCCTTCCTTCGAGGGGACCGCTGCCCCGAGGGACAGTCGGCACGCCTACGCGCTCCTGCGAGGCCTGACCCAACCAGGCGGGGGCATGGTCGCCGCCGCCACCTTGGGCCTGCCCGAGCGCGCCGACGCGGGACGCAATTACGACTACCGCTACGTGTGGCTGCGCGACCAGGCCTACGCCGGTATCGCCGCCGGGGTCCACCAACCGCTGCCGCTGCTCGACGAGGCCACCGCCTTCACCACCGCCCGCATCCTCGAGCACGGCGACTCCATCGCTCCCGCCTACCGGCTCGACGGCAGCCTGCCACCCAAACAGGAGGTCGTCGACCTGCCCGGCTACCCCGGCGGGCAGGTCACGGTCGGCAACTGGGTCCGTGGACAGTTCCAGCTGGACGGTTGCGGGGAGATGCTGCAGCTGTATGCGACCTCGGCCCGCCACGACCACCTTGGCAGTGACGACCACCGGGCGATAACTCAGATCGTCGACACCATCGAGAAACGATGGAACCAGCCGGACGCCGGGGTCTGGGAGCTCGACGACGCCTGGTGGACCCAGTCCCGGCTCGCCTGCGTCGCCGGACTGCGCTCCATCGCCGAGCAGAAGGCAACGGTCGACACCACCCGCACGCTAGGTCTCGCGGACGCGATCATGGCTGAAGCCTCGCGGCGCTCCCTCGGCCCGGACGGCGCGTGGCAGCAGGCCCCGGACCGACCACGCGTCGACGCCGCCCTGCTCCTGCCCCCCGTGCGAGGCGCTCTCTCCCCGACCGACCCGCGCAGCCTGGCCACCCTCGCCGCTGTGACGGAGCAGCTCGTCGAGGACGGGTATGTCTACCGGTACGCCGCCGACGGGCAGCCACTCGGCCAGGCCGAAGGCGCCTTCCTGATGTGCGGGTTCGCGATGTGCCTGGCCCAGTACGCCGCCGGCAACCAGGTCGAAGCCTTCCGGTGGTTCGAACGCCAGCGCGCCGCCTGCGGTCCGGCCGGGCTGCTGTCCGAGGAGTTCGACGTGCGGCAACGGCAGCTGCGCGGCAACCTGCCGCAAGGTTTCGTGCACGCCCTCCTGCTCGAGTGCAGCCAACGGCTCGGGGCCACCGGCGTAGCAACCCCCTTCGGATGAGCGACGGCAGCTTCCCCCCGTGGCTGACGATCCTGTCGGGTGCCTCGAATGCCCTCGCCGTCGCGTGCGGACTGGTCGTCGTTGTCGACGTCATCCGCCGCCCGCAGCCGATGCCGGTGATGGCCTTCGTGTGGCCGCTGACCATGCTCTTCGGCAGCCTCGTGTGGCTCACGTTCTACTGGCGCCACGGCCGCGGCCCGGCACCGGGCGACGAGCCGAGCATGGCCGAGCGTCCGATGCCCGAAGCCGTCGCCGTCGGCACCAGCCACTGCGGCGCGGGATGCGCCCTCGGTGACCTGGTCGGCGAGTTCGCCCTGGTCGCCGTCCCCGCCGCTGCCGCGGTCTTCGGCCTCGGCTGGCTCTTCGACGAGCGCATCTTCGCCGCCTGGGTGCTGGACTTCGTCCTGGCCTACCTGTTCGGCATCGTCTTCCAGTACTTCTCTATCGCCCCCATGCGGAACCTGACGATGCGGCAAGGGATCTGGGCGGCAGTCAAGGCGGACACCTTCTCCATCACCGCCTGGCAGGTCGGCATGTACGGCCTCATGGCCGTCGGGCAGTTCCTCGTCCTGCCGGCGTTGTTCGCCCGCCGCGCCGACCCCCTCACCCTCGAGTTCTGGTTCATGATGCAGCTGGCCATGGTCGCCGGGTTCGCCACCTCCTACCCCGTCAACTGGCTCCTCATCCGGCGAGGGCTCAAGGAGAAGATGTGACCAGCAACCCCAACAGCCACGAGCGCATCACCCCCACCGTCCTCGGCGAAAGCGGCCTCTCCTGGCGCTCGACCGCCGTCGGACTGACCCACATGCTGGTCCTGCCGCAGGGGTTCACCCTCGCGGTAGCCGGCAGCCTGGCCATCTGCCTCGGCCGGCACGGGTACCCCGGACCCTTGGGCGTATGGTTCTTCGTCGCCGGTGCCTCCGCCGGGTACTGCCTGCTCGCCTTGGCCTTGGGCGCCCTACGCCCCACGGTCAGCCAACCCGTCGGGATCGTCGGCCTCGCCCTGCTGAACGCCACCGCCGTCATCGTCGTCCCGGTCGCCGCCCTCCTCACCTGGTGGATCCCGAACGCCGACGTCGCATACCTCGCCACCGGTCTCGCCGTCCACCTCGCCTACATTCCCCTCGTGGCCACTGCGACGGTCCTGATGGCGCGCCCATCCACCGAGGCCCGGTGACTCGCCGATGGCCTCACATCTGACCTCCGATGACACCCGTCCGGTCGAGGGACCACCACTCCTCGCTGGGGAACCTCCATCGGCCGGTGCCGCGCCACCTCAGCCGCAGCCAAGCACCACGACAGGATGCCCGGGAGACTCGTTGCCGTGACCTCCCCTCTCAACGCGCTTCGAGACGCAGTCCGATCTCAGCTCTGGCCTGTACCGGTCATCTCGGTAGTTATCGCCTTTACCCTCGGCATGACCCTGCCGAGCCTCGACGCAGCAGTCGACGGCACGCTGCCAGGGTGGCTGTCTGCCGTCACCTTCGGCGGCGACGCGGGCGCGGCCAGGACCGTCCTCGACGCCGTGTCGAGCTCGCTCATCACCGTGACCTCCTTGACGTTCTCCCTCACGGTCGTGACCCTGCAGCTGGCCAGCAGCCAGTTCTCGCCCAGGTTGCTCCGAACGTTCACCAGCGACGTATTCGTGCAAGCCACCCTGGGGGTCTTCCTGGCCACCTTCACCTACTCCCTGACCGTGCTACGCACCGTCCGCAGCACCGACGCGGCGGTCCCTGAGTTTGTCCCGCGGGTCTCGGTCACCATCTCGTTCGTCTTGGCGATCGCCAGCGTCGTCGTTCTCGTCGTCTTCCTCGCTCACCTGGCCCGACAGATCCGGGTCGAGACGATGTTGCACGACGTGCACCAAGACGCCTCCGCCACAATCAGATCCATCCTCGGGGACGGCGATCGATCGTCCAGCCCGCCACCAGTGGCGCCGCCGGCGCTGCCACCTGAGGCGATCCACCTGACGGCCCCTAGGTCCGGGTTCCTGGTCCGTATCGACCAGAAAGAGCTGCTCGGGATATGTACCGATCTCGACGCCGTCGTCGTCATCAACACCCACATCGGCAGGTCACTCGTCGAAGGCAGCCCCGTCGGCTTCGCGTGGCCCGCCTCCGGACCCGCCGCGGACGACCACCTACGCCGACAGCTTCAGCAGGGGCTGCGGAAGACCCTGCACACCGGCACGGAACGGACCGCCGTCCAGGACCTCGCATACGGGTTGCGGCAGCTGACGGACGTCGCCAACAAGGCGCTGTCCCCGGGTGTCAACGACCCCACCACCGCCGTCCACACCCTCGGTCACATCTCCGCGCTCCTGTGCGAGCTCAGCGCGTACGACCTCGGCCCGATCGTGCTGCGCGACGACGACCAGCGGCAGCGAGTCGTCCTCCACCGCCCCGACCTCGAGACCCTGGTGGACGTCGCGATCACTCAACCACGCCGGTACGGCGCGTCCGACCCGCAAGTCCTCCACCGGCTCTTCCAGCTCCTAGGAGAGCTGGCCGGGCACTGCCGACCTGACCAGCGCCGCATCGTCCGCGACCAGCTCGCCCGGCTCCTCGCCACCGTTCGGACCCAAGACTTCGACCTCCACGAGACAGGCCAGCTGTACGCGGCCGCCGACGACGTACGCGAAATCCTGACGACGCCGCCCCCGACCACCACAGCCAAGGGGACCAGCAGCTCCCGCGGATGACGGGGATGAGTCGTGGTAGAGACCTAGGGTCCCCCCAGGGTTCACCCCTGGGGTGCTTGCCCTACCACTCGTGACAGTCCTCTGGGTCAGCCCGGGGATGGGCACCTGACCTCGAACCACCCGTCGTCCGGGTCGCCACCCGCGCTGGCCCGTGGTGGTCCTGTGCGTGCGCCGGGTCCGACGATGGATCCTGCACGCTGGGTGGTCAGGGCGCTGACGTCGAGGAACTGGGCGACGTGGTTGACGATGATCCCGAGGACGAGGTGCTGGACAACGTCGCCGAGCTCGGCGACGCGGTCACGGTGGCCTGAACCTCACGGCAGGCATTGCCGTCCTGGGTGAGGATGTTCTGGGCCTCGCCCATCTGGCGAACGAGGTCGCTCAGCTTGGCGGCGTCGAGGTCACGCGCTGCGGACACCGCCTGGTTGGCGAGGTCGGCAACCTTCTTGGAGTCATCGGCGACCTTGATACACGCCGCCGGAACTCGCACCGTGGCAACGGTGTCCGGCTGGGTTCCGCGAGACGTGCTTGTGGGCGTCGCGGACGGCGTCACGGTCACCGTGGCACTGGGGGCCGCCGTGGAGGTCCCGCCGGGCCTCGTGAGCCCGATGGCCAGGCCTCCGATAGCCAGGCCGACAAGAAAGATGAGGCCGGCGAAGAGCCAGGTCCGACCGGACCCACCACGGCCATTCGAGGCGGCAGTTGGGGTTGGCTGGGTCGGAGGCGAGGCCGGTGGGTTCTTCCCGGCGGCAGGGGTCCCCTCGCTCGGCTTGCCGGTCGGGCTGCTCTTCGGTGCGTCGGACATCCTGCCTCCTGACGGGTTTCGTTCAGTTCCACCTGCTACAGCGTTAGTTACACGGTAGGAGGTGCAACGTCCGGGCGACGACCCCAATGCGGCGATAGTCCAGATCGTCACGCTGGCGGCACGGAATCGTCATCGAGACGTTGCATGATCTCTGTGGGGGTGCAAAACCTCTGCGCCGCAGTGGCGGAGATTCAAGCAGTGAGGTAGACCGATTCGGTGACGTCCAGGATCCAGACCGCGTCCGCGCCGTCGATCAGAGTGACGGACGCCTTCGTCGTGCTGTGGGTCGTTCTCTGGCTCGGCGCGGGTGTCCTCGCCGGCTACCAGATCTGGCAGCTCACTAGTCTCAGTACCAGCGTGGTCGAGTCCGGAAATGCGCTCGGGACGGCCGGCGGCGCCCTGAAGGACCTGGGCGGGGTTCCGCTGATCGGGGAGGGCATCGGCAAGCTGGGCGACGAGGTCAACACCACGGCGACCGGAATCGTCGACAGCGGGCGGCGGTCGGAGGCAAGCATCAGGGTGCTCGCGCTCATCTTGGGCACCGCGATCGGACTAGGACCGGCCGGGCCGGTGCTGCTCCTCTACCTCCCCGCCCGCCTGGCCCGCCGCCGGACTCGCCTGGCCGTCAACCGCGCCCTGCGCGACCCGAACGACCAGGATCAGATCACCGCCCACCTGGCGAGACAGGCAGTCGTCAACCTGGATTTCCAGCAGCTGATGATGGTCACGCGCGATCCCGCGGCCGACCTCGCCGCAGGCCGGTACAGCGAACTGGCTGGCGCGGAACTACGGCGACTAGGTCTCAACCTCCGATGAGGTGGCATCGGACGAACCCTCGCGACCTTCCGGTGCGCTCAACGTCAGCCCCGTTCTCCGAGCGATACGCCCGCTGGGCCATGCGCCGACGCTGGTACATCGTGGGCGGATGGTTGGCCGTCCTCGGGGTCCTCATGGTCCTCCCGCCGGTCGGGGACAGCGGCAACGAGCTGGCCAGCATCATCCCGCTGGACAGCCCCGCCATCCGCTCCGAGCTGCAGGCCATCAAGGAGTTCGGGTTCCCCCTGTCCAGTCGAACCGCCGTGGTGCAACGCGACCCGGGAGGCCTCAACCCTTACGTCCAGGCCGAGTCGGTGCTTGACGCCGTCGCCCTGGACCAGGGTCCGGCGCAGGCCTGGCCCCTACTCGGGGCGATCCCCCTGACGAACTCGCTCAGGTTCGTCGGCTCGTCCGGCGAAACGAACACGGCCGTCCTCACCTACCTGTTCATGAACCCCGTCGCCAGCTTTGCGGACCAGCAGGACGCAGCCAACCGATACATCGCCGCACACCTCGACCGGCCCGAGGACCACGTCGTCGGTGTGGCCGGCTCGGTACCGGCCCGCGCCCAGCAGGCGCTCCTGGTCGGCGACAACCTGCACAAGCTCGAGCTGCTCACGGTCCTGGCCATCATCGTGCTCGTCGGCCTGACGTTCCGGTCGGTCGTCGCCCCGGCCGTGGCACTGTCAGCAGCAGGCGTCGCGTTCGTCGTCACGAGCCACGTGTCCAAGCTCGTCGGTAGCCTCCTCGGCCTCGCGACACCGGCCGAGCTCGAGCCGCTCCTCGTCGCGCTGCTGCTCGGCGTGGTCACCGACTACACGATCTTCTACGTCACTGCCGTCCAGGGCCGGTTGGCCGTCGGCACCGACTGGCATGACTCCGTACGACGGGCCGTAGCCGCCGACACGCCTATCGTCGCAGCCGCCGGCATCACCGTCGCCGCCGGGACCGCTGCACTGCTAGCGGCGAAGTCGGAGTTCTTCCGGGCTTTCGGACCCGCGATGGCGCTCGCGATCCTCGTGGGACTCATCGTTTCAGTCACCCTGGTGCCGGCAATCCTGTCCATCCTCGGGCCCAAGGTGTTCTGGCCCCGCAACCCGCTCACCCCCCCGCGCCGCCCGCCTGCCTGGCTTACCGCCCGGCGCAGTCGATGGAGCGGGCTCGCCATGACCCGACACCTGGTTAAGCGGCGTACCGCCGTCTGGGTGGTGCTCCCCAGCGTCCTCCTGCTGCTCGCCGCGTCGGTCTCGGTGCGCCAGCTCGACCTGGGCGTCGGGTTCACCAGCTCACTCCCGGCTGGGAACCCGGTGAGCCAGGCGTCCGTGGCCGCAAGCAAGGCGTTCGCGCCCGGGATCACGTCGCCCACGACCATTCTCGTCGAACAACCCGGCATCACCTCACAGGTGGACCGGCTCGCCCAGTTCCAGTACCGGCTGCAGCAGCAGAAGGGCGTCGCCGGTGTCATCGGGCCCGCTCAGAACGTCACCGAAGGTGCCCACAACCTCGTCCTGTCCAAGAGCGGCAACGCCGCCCGGATGCTCGTGGTCCTGGACCACGACCCGCTCGACGCCACCGCCATCCACGACCTCGGCCGCCTACGGGACGCCATGCCCCACATCGCCGCCGACAGCGGGCTCCAGGACGCCACGATCAGTATCGGCGGCGACACCGCCCTGGCCGAAGGACTAGTCAGCTCCACCGGCGAGGACCTGATCCGGATCGCGGTAGCCGGCATCGTCGTCAACCTGCTGTTGCTCATCGCGTTCCTGCGCGCCCTGGTCGCACCGCTCTTCCTGCTGGCATCGAGCATCCTTGCCCTCACTGCATCCCTGGGGCTCACCGTGTGGCTTTTCATGGGCGTCACCGGCAACGAAGGGCTCACCTTCTACGTCCCGTTCGCAGCGGCCGTCCTCCTCGTGTCGCTGGGCTCCGACTACAACATCTTCGGCGTCGGGCGGGTGTGGGAGGAGGCCCGCCACCTCCCGCTACGCGAGGCGGTGGCCAAGGCGGTCCCCGAGTCGAACCGCGCGATCACGTCGGCGGGACTGACCCTCGCGGTCAGCTTCGGCATGCTCGCGCTGATCCCCTTGACCGCGTTCCGAGAGCTCGCCTTCGCGATGACCTGCGGCATCCTCATCGACGCGTTCCTGGTGCGGTCACTGCTGGTGCCAAGCCTGCTCGTCATCATCGGACCGGTGAGCGGATGGCCCGGACCAAACCTCCGATCGGATCGTCGACACGAGAAACCGAACTCTGAGGACAGCCACGCGCCAGTCCCTTCGAAGGTCGGATAGACACCCGCCGCTCAAGGCGTCTTGCCATTCACGACCGCACCGCGTCGCGTCCGATGCATCGACTCGATGCCCCTCACCGGCTCTATACATTGCAGTGGTGATCCCGTTCTAAACTGGACCCCCTCGAGAGACGGGACGGCTCTTCGCGCGTCAGGATTGGCGTAGGTAGGTTTGACTCTCCGGCGCTTCCGACCTCGCCAGTGGGTGGCTGTCCATCACCCGACGTATCAACCGGCCCGGCTCACGAACGCGAACACCACGATGCCCAGGTTCGTCTGGACGCGATAGGGGTGTTAGAGGCGTTTCCATCCTAGTTGTCTCGCTCGGCGTGCGTCCGGAGAGGTGATGGCGAACGCAGTTAAGGCGGGCTTTCACCGCATGGCCCATCGTGTCCTGACCAGTGTGTTTGGGGTCTAGCGACCGGGCGACCAGGTACAGGGTCTTCGTTGCCAACTGCTCCCCCCCTGCGGCGTGGGCCCATTCTGAGGGGTCGACGCGGTGAAGCCAGGAATCGCGGAGCCCAGCCGATAGTCGTGCCGCACTTCGCCGGTCGACACTGGGTGCGATAGTTGATGCGCGCGGTGCAAGGCCGCCTTTGAGTGAGTTGGGAGTCTTGGATGCCTAAGGGTGACGTGAGCACGTACAACGAGGACGGGGTCTGGAAGTCGAAGGTTGAGGGCAGCAAGCGCGCCGCGCATACCGGCGGCACGAAGGCTGAGCAGTCCGCTGTGGGAAAGAAGATGGCGCAGGAGCGCAAGGTGGAGCACGTCGTAAAGAAACTGGACGGCACCATCGGCGAGAAGAACTCGTACGGCAAGGATCGGAACCCACCCAAGGGCTGAGTCCCCCGAGAATTGGGCGAACAAGCAGAGGGAACGGCGGCCGGGCTCGAGGCGCAAGCCCCGAGCCCGGCCGCCTCGCGAATGTCCT